>NZ_JBIUWI010000030.1:31164-64338 GCF_044743385.1 Pseudomonas sp. NPDC087639
GCGCCCCCCCCCCCCGCGCGCCGCAGCGCACCACCGCCCCCCCCGCCTCTGTACCCCTCCGCCCTGGCCGCAGCCCTTCGTCGACCAGACCGTCCTCGATCAGGGGTTCAATGCGTTTTGGAGTCTTCATCAGCTTTTATTGTGGGTCCTTTATTACCAAACACGCGAATGTCACTCGTTATACGGCAATCCTCGCATCACGGGGAGGGGTTGCCGACCTGTGAACCGTGAAGATGCACACACTGTGCCGGAAAATCGACCGCTGCGAATCATAGCTGAGCCTGTCGGGAATGTTGGCAAATGACGTTGAGGGCATTTGCGACAGAATCTGACACGACTCACTCCTGCGATGGGATTGTGGTCAGCGTTCAATAATTGCAGTTACCCCCTGCCCGCCCGCCGCACAAATCGAAATCAACCCACGCCCCTTGCCCGCCGCATCCAGCAACTTCGCCAAATTCGCGACAATCCGCCCACCGGTCGCAGCAAACGGATGCCCCGCCGCCAGCGAGCTGCCTTTCACGTTGAGTCGGCTGCGGTCGATCGAACCCAGCGGCGCATCCAACCCCAACCGGGTTTTGCAGTATTCGGGATCTTCCCAGGCCTTGAGCGTGCACAAAACCTGCGCGGCGAACGCTTCATGAATTTCGTAATAGTCAAAATCCTGCAGGGTCAGCCCATTACGCGCCAGCAGCCTTGGCACCGCATACACCGGCGCCATCAGCAGCCCCTCGGCGCCGTTGACGAAGTCCACCGCCGCCGCTTCGCCATCGCGCAGGTACGCGAGGATCGGCAAGCCGCGTTCCTTCGCCCATTCCTCACTGCCGAGCAGCACCACGGAAGCGCCGTCGGTGAGTGGCGTGGAGTTGCCCGCTGTCAGCGTGCCTTTGGCGCTTTTTTCGAAGGCCGGTTTCAGCGAGGCGAGTTTTTCCAGAGTCAGATCAGGGCGCAAATTGTTGTCGCGGGTCAGACCGAGGAACGGTGTCATCAGGTCGTTATGCCAACCCTCGCTGTAGGAAGCCGCGAGTTTGTGATGGCTTTCGAGGGCCAGTTGATCCTGATCCTCGCGAGGAATATTCCAGGTCTGCGCCATCAGCTCACAATGTTCGCCCATCGACAGGCCGGTGCGCGTTTCGCCGTTGCGCGGGAATTCCGGGATCAGGTGTTTGGGGCGCAGTTGCAGGAAAGTCTTCAGTTTGTCGCCGGTGGTCTTGGCGCGATTGGCTTGCAGAAGGATCTTGCGCAGACCTTCGCTGACGCTGATCGGCGCGTCCGACGTGGTGTCGACGCCGCCAGCGATGCCGCAATCGATCTGGCCAAGGGCGATTTTGTTGGCCACCAGCAACGCGGCTTCAAGGCCGGTGCCGCAGGCTTGCTGGATGTCGTAGGCCGGGGTGGCCGGTGACAGGCGCGAGCCGAGCACGCATTCGCGGGTCAGGTTCATATCCCGTGACAATTTAAGTACCGCACCCGCCACCACCTCGCCGATGCGCTGGCCGTGCAGGTTGTAGCGTTCGATCAGGCCTTCAAGGGCTGCGGTGAGCATCGCCTGATTGCTGGCAGCGGCGTACGGTCCGTTGGAACGGGCGAAAGGGATACGGTTACCGCCGATGATCGCGACGCGGCGCAGCTGACTCATGAAAAGCTCCTTGTTAAATGATCGAAATTTCACGCAGCCCCCCTGTGGGAGCGAGCCTGTGGTGAGGGGATTTATCCCCGATGGGACGCGCAGCGGCCCCAAATTCTGCAATCGCGGTTTATCAGGCAAATCGCGTCCGCAGGTCAGGGGCCGCTGCGCACCCCATCGGGGATAAATCCCCTCGCCACATAAACTGCTCTCCCACAGCTTCCGCATTTATCTGCAAGACCTGCTAAACCTCAGTGTTCTAGCGTAGGCCTTATTGCGTGGATCGAACGATTGATTGCCGTGAGTAGTCCACACTTTGAACCCCAACTTTTGGAGAGCGTTCCATGTCTGACCGCTATATCGACTTCGCCAACTCGTCCATCGGCCATCGTCTGGTCGGGGCACTGGGCCTGCCGTCGCCGGTGCGACTGGAGCGCTGGCAGGCCGGACGCCTGCGGCCGGTGGAAGGTGCGCTGCTGATCGGCGGCGGGCCGCTGGCCGAGCGCGTCAGCGCGTTTGCCAACCGTTTGACCGAGGGGATTTATCGCTACGGCGAGCAACCGGCGACGGCCACCGAATGGATTCCCGGCCTCGGCCCGAAACTCAAAGCCGTGGTCTTCGACGCCAGTGATTTGCAGCACACCGACCAGCTCAAGCAACTGCGCGAGTTCTTTCAGCCCCTGATGAAGAATCTTGATCACAGTGCCCATCTGGTGATTCTCGGCCGTGCGCCGGAAACCCTGCGCGATCCGTTCGCCGCCAGCGCCCAACGGGCCCTGGAAGGTTTTTCACGCTCGCTGGCCAAAGAGCTACGCAGCGGCGGCACCCTGCAACTGATCTACGTTGGTGAAGGCGCCGAAGATCAACTGGAAGGCCCGCTGCGGTTTTTCCTCTCGCCGAAAAGTGCCTTCGTGTCCGGGCAAGTGATTCGCCTGACTGCGTGTGCCACGCCCGTGACGGACTGGACGCGACCATTGGCCGGGCGCAAGGCGCTGGTCACCGGCGCGGCGCGTGGTATCGGCGCATCGATTGCCGAAACCCTGGCACGCGATGGCGCTGAGGTGATTCTGCTCGATGTACCGCCGGCCAAGACCGATCTCGAAGCCCTCGCTGCACGACTTGGCGGGCGCAGCATCACCCTCGATATCTGCGCCGAAGATGCCGCCGCGCAACTGATCGAACAATTGCCGGACGGTCTCGACATTCTCGTGCACAACGCCGGGATCACCCGCGACAAGACCCTGGCCAACATGACCCCGGAATTCTGGGACGCGGTGTTGGCGGTCAACCTCAACGCCCCGCAAGTGCTGACCAAAGCCCTGCTCGACAGCGGCACGTTGCACGACAACGCGCGGGTGGTTTTGCTCGCCTCGATCAGCGGGATCGCCGGCAATCGTGGGCAAACCAACTACGCCGCAAGCAAGGCCGGTTTGATCGGCCTTGCCCAAGCCTGGGCGCCGACGCTGCTGGAACGCGGCATCAGCATCAACGCCGTGGCCCCCGGTTTCATCGAAACCCAGATGACCGCGCACATCCCCTTTGGCCTGCGTGAAGCCGGGCGACGCATGAGTTCGCTGGGTCAGGGTGGCTTGCCCCAAGACGTCGCCGAAGCCGTCGCGTGGCTGGCGCAACCGGGCACCGGCGCGTTCACCGGGCAGGCGCTGCGGGTCTGTGGACAAAGTGTTCTGGGGGCTTAGGCATGAGCATCGAATGGCACACACTGGAACGCGAACCGAGTCTGCCCGGGCTGTATGCGCGGGCAGCGACGCGTCGCAAAATCACCGGCACGCAACTGCCCGACAGCGGCCTGCGCTGTTTAGTCGATGTCGATGGCAAACGCCTGGCGAACTACCGCAAGGTCTGCGGTTTTGCCGACGACGGCCTGCTGCCGCCGACTTATCCACACATCTTCGCGTTTGCCTTGCAGATGCAATTGCTCACGGCGAAAGATTTTCCGTTTCCGCTGCTGGGGCTCATTCATATGAGCAACCGTATTCGCGTGCTGCGCCCGATGGGTGGGATCAGTCGTGCGCAAGTCAGCGTCCGCGTGCACAACCTGCAACCGCATCCCAAGGGCGCGACGTTCGATCTGCTGACCACGCTGGATGATCAACTCGGGCCGTTGTGGGAAGCCGAAAGTCAGATGCTCTGCCGCGGGGTGAAACTTGACGGTGAGCCTGTCGAGCAGAATTGGGAATCGACCCAGGCGCTGGTGGAAACAGCGAAGTGGCAAGCCCCGGCAGACATTGGCCGGCAATACGCCAAAGTGTCGGGCGACTACAACCCGATCCACTTGAGTGCGGCCAGCGCCAAGCTGTTCGGCTTTCCCACGGCCATCGCCCACGGTTTGTGGAACAAGGCGCGCACGCTGGCGGCGTTGGCGGATCACTTGCCCAAGGCCAATCTGGAGATCACTGTGCACTTTCGCAAACCGGTGCGATTGCCAAGCGAAGTGACGTTGCTGGCGAGCGCGGCGGGGTCGAGTGGCGAGTTGCGGCTGATGGGCGCGGGAGACCTGGAACATATGGTGGGGAATTGGCAGCCGATCGCCTGATCCACATAAAGCTCAATGAAAGCAGCCTATGTGTGAAGGCATCTGTGGCGAGGGGATTTATCCCCGATCGGCGGCGCAGCCGTCGCAAACCTGCGCACAGGGTATATCTGCCCCACCCCGCTCTCAGGTTTTTGGGGCGGCTGCGCCACCCATCGGGGATAAATCCCCTCGCCACAAGAGCCTCTTTCAACACAGAGCTCTGGCATCCTGGGAGAAGGACAGCCTGTTAATTGTGTATATATCACTTAAGTTTTTACGCGACCTGTCCCCTTCCCCGATAAATACCAGGACTTGATTCTAAAGGCTTTTTTTGCCCTTCTATACCTTGGGTATTAGTCCTTAGGCGCTGTGCATCGCCTTATATATAAAGGCGTTAATACCAACTTGAGAATGGCGTGAATCCGCCCCCGGATCGAGATTGGCACCACGGACGAGGCATCACCGACAACAGATCGGCGAGCCATCGAAAACGACGAATGTTGTTACAGGTGCAAGGAATCTCGATCATGAAAACTCAAGACGTGTGGTGCAAATCGGCAATCGCTCTGGCATTGATCCTTTCCCTCGGCCTCACCGGTTGCAGCAGCGGCGGTGGCGGTCATAAGAGCAGTTCCGGCAGTTCCTCTCCGGCAACCAGCACCGATGGTACCGGAGGCACAGGCGGAACCGGAGGGACCGGGGATACTGCCGGTACAGGTGGAACCGGTGGGACAGGCGGTACAGGTGGAACTGGCGGTACCCCGACCGATCCAACCAACCCAACCAATCCGACAGATCCGACAGACCCGACCAATCCGACCAATCCATCCACCCCGGCTGCACTGGTGACGACCACCCTTGTGCAGGATGTCGGCAAAACGGTCAGCGGCGTAGGCGACGGCGTCGGCCAGATTGGTGACTCCTTGAGCACCGTGCCTGTGGTCGGTGGCGTAGTGCAGAGCGCGGCCAACACCGCCGGCAACGTCGTCACGACGTTGGGCGATGGCGTGGCCAATGGCATCGGCAAGCTGGCCACTGATCCCAAAGGCCTGACCACCACCGTGGCCTCGGTCGGTGGCGTCGTAACGGATGTCGGCGATGGCGTGTCCGACCTCAGCGGCAAACTGGCCACCGCGACCAGCAGCGTTCCCGTGGTCGGCGGCGTGGTCACTAAAGTCGCACCGGTACTCGATGGCGTAGGGGAGAAAGTCACCATGCTCGGCGACACCCTCAACACCACCCTCAGCAACGGCCCGACCAGCCAATTGACCAATAAAGTCGGCAGCGGCCTGGTGCCGGTGATTGCCATGGTTGAAAGCACCACCGACAAAATCGGTGATGCCACCGGTCTGGGCGACCCGCTCAAAGGCGTGATCCAGAAAGTCGGCAGCACCGTTGATGGTGTCGGCGACAAAGTCACCGACGCGGGTAACGGCAATGCCCTGACCAACACCCTCGGCGGCGCACTGAGCAATGTCGGTACGGCGGCGGGCAAGGCTGGCGGCCTGGTGTCCAACGGCACCGGTTCAGGGAGTGGCGGTATCGGCGGTGGCCTCGGCGGCACTGGCTTACTGCAAACCGTCGGCGGCGCAGTCGTCAACGTTGGCACAGGCTTGAACGCCGGTAATACCAACGGCGTGGTCAGTGCCGGTGGTGTCACTGCTGGCGGGCTGGGCAATACCATCGCCTCGCTGAACACCGTTCTCGGTGGCTCGGGCGCACCGATCACAGCGACAACCTCACCACTGGCCACCGTTGGCGCCACACTGGGCGGCGCGCTGAATCCAGTCACCAGTGGCGTCACCACCGTGACCCAACAAATCGGCGCGGCGACCGGCCTCGGCTCGCCAGTCGCTGGTCTCACCGGCCAGGTCGGCGGCGCGGTCAGCAACCTCGGTGGCGCGATTGCTGCCACCAACAACCCGGTCACTACAGCTGTCGGTGGCCTGGTCAATAACGTTGGCGGCACCGTCGCAGCGGTCGGCGGTCTGGTTAACGGTGGCACCACAACGGGCGGCACCACTGGCGGATTGGGCGGCGTACTCGGTGGTTTGACCGGCGCTCTGGGAGGCAACAAACGCTAAATTGCACCTGGCCGATTCGACGGCCTCACCTACAGCGCCTACGCTTGGTTGAAGGCGGAAGATTCCAACGAGTCTTCCGCTTTTTTCTTAGGAAAAAATCAGCCCTCGCTGTGATCTGACCATGGAGTGTCCTATGCGCGTTATGGCATCCCTGCTGTTCCTCAGTCTCAGTTCCACCGCCCTCGCCGACACCCTGCCCAGCTTTCTCAATAGCAACGAAACCATCCGCAACCTGCCCGTGCCGAACCTGCCGGCCGATGCCTATCGCCCGGCCGCCGCGCCGCTGCAAGTGCCTGACCCCGGCGCGACCGCCGCGCAACCGTTGTTGATGGAGACCAAAGTCAATCTCAAGACGGTGCAGATCGAAGGCGGGACAATCTATCCACTCAACGAACTGGCCGATATCTACAAGCCACTGATCGGTCGCCAGACCAGCCTCGCCGATCTGATCGAAGCCACACGCACCATCACCCGCCGCTACCAACAGGATGGCTACCTGCTGTCCTACGCCTTCCTGCCGCAACAGAGTTTCGATGACGGCGTGGCGCGGGTGGTGCTGGTTGAAGGCTATGTGCGCGACGTGCAGATGCAGGGCGATGTCGGCCGAGTCAAAGGCCTGCTCGACAAACTGGCGGCGAAAATCCAGGCCGAACGCCCACTGACCCGCAAGACCTTCGAGCGCTACACCACGTTGATGACGCGCATTCCCGGCGTGACCCTCCAGGCCCAGGTGCCACCGCCGGGCACCACCGACGGCGCCACGACACTCGTCGCCCAGGCCAGCCGCAAACCGTTCACCAGCACACTGAGCACCACCGAAGACAACCGCAACGGCCCCCAGGCCTTGCTCGGCGTCAGCAGTAACTCGCAGACCTCCATGGGTGAACAACTGAGCCTCAGCGGTCTGTTCCCGCCCGGTGACGACCACGAACGTTACTACCGCCTCGACTACAGCCAGTTCCTCGACGCCGAAGGCACGCAACTGAATCTGTCGGCCTCACGCTATCGCGCCGACCCCGGAACCGAAGTGTTGATCAACGGTGGCGGACGCCTGGATACCCATCGCGAAAACGACCGATATTCCATCGGCTTCAACGTACCGTTGATTGCCGCGTCCAACGAACTGCTGACCGCCGGCTCGCGCCTGTATGCGGTCAATGACAAGACTCGCTACGACGGCATCAACTTCCCGTTCAGCACGGAGTTCCGCACCGACATCCGCGCCCTCGCCTTCGAAGGCGACTGGCGCAAGGCCGATGCACGGCAACTGCGAATCCTCAGCGCCGGGGTTTATCAGGGCTTCGACAGCTTGGGCGCGAAGACCAATTCCAGCGATATCGATCTGGATTTCTTCCGTGTGCGGCTCTCTGGCGTACAGAGCGACAAGTTCCTCGACAACTGGCAAGGCGTGCTGTCGGCGGCGTTGTACTGGAGCGACGACACCTTGCCCGACAGCGAACGCGCAGTGTTCGGCGGGCAGAATTTCGGTCGCGGTTATCCCGATGATCAAGCGTCCGGCGACAAGGGCTGGGGGGTGGCTTACGAGGTCAACTACAGCTTCAACCGTGACGGCAACTGGGTGCGAATCCTCCAGCCGTACGTCGTGCTGGACCGCTCGCGCAGTTGGTTCAATGAGCTGCCGGTGCAAGCCAACAACCTGTCATCGGCGGCGATCGGTCTGAGGTTTGGCGATGCCAAGTACTACAACATTGCACTGGAGGCGGCGAAGGCGATGTCGGATGAAGCGCTGGATACGTTCAATCGCAAGCCGCGGTACAGCATCAGTTTCAGTTATCAGTTGTAGATAGGCGGCGCTTGTCATACCGCTTTCGCGAGCAGGCTCACTCCTACAGGGGAACGCATTCCAAATGTAGGAGTGAGCCTGCTCGCGATGAACGATAACGCGGTTTTTTCTGCGGATCAGGTTTGCGGGTCGACCCGATCCAGCGCCCGGTTCACCGCCAGTTCGGCGAGCATGACAATTTGCTGGATGCCCAACACGGTGCTGCGTTGCGCGCCGCTCAGTTCATTGGCGAAGTTGCTGGCCGCTGTGCTGGCGCTGGCCAGTGATTCGCAGGCGTGGGCGAGCAGGCTTTCGGTGTCGACACTCGGATTGACGAGGAACATCGTGCTCGGCTGGCGGGGGTTTTTCGGCTCGGGGCAGAGATAGAAATCGAGCGCGCGCTTGATCGCTTCGCGGTTTTTCGCCTGGTCATCGGCGCGGATGGCGTCGGCGAGTGGGGTGGTTTCGAGGGGTGGATCGGGAATCAGTTTGTCCATGAAAAACTCCTACTTGGCTGAAGGAGCCACCTGTTGTCGTTTCCACACGACAAAAAGGTGGCAGCTGTACGCGGGGTGGAAATACCGATAAGTAGGCAACCGGCCAGACCGAAGTCTGCCCACGCACAGCCGCCGCGACGCAGTTTGCAGACGAACGAAGACGTCGGCAACGATTACGGTGCTGGTGCAATGCATCTACTTAAAATTCAGGTTTCCACACCCGATCGCTGAGGTGTCAGCGACAGCCCAAGACTAGTGAGCGCACGTCCGACGGACAACCTGAAAACCTTGTGGGATGCTTCTGAGATTTCGATACACGATTAAACATCCCGACTTGAAATCCACTCCCTGTAGGAGCTGCCGCAGGCTGCGATCTTTTGATCTTGACCTTCAAAAATCAAAATCAAAAGATCGCAGCCTGCGGCAGCTCCTACAAAGGTATGCGCGATTTTCAAGCCCATGTAGAACCTGTGGGAGCGAGCCTGCTCGCGATGAACGATAACGCGGTAAACCTGCTGAACTGGTCAGCCTCCTCCCCCCGAACCACTGTCAACCTCGCCACCCTGATCCTGATCGAAAAACTGCGGGATCTCATGCTGGTAGCTTTTCAGCCAGCGCTGCATCGCCAATTCCCGTTCAGTCGGCGTCACCGTCTGTACTTTCGGCGAGGCCACTTTGTTGCGGCTTTGCAGTTGCAGCCAGCCCTCGGTTTCCTGTTGCTGGGCCGAGGCCGGGCCGGCGTCGATGGCATGACCGGTGAGCGGCAGAGCCAACAGAGCAAGACAAAAAATCGCGGTTTTCATCGCGGCTCTCCTTACTTGAGCATCGCTGTGACGGCGGCAGTGGCAGGGCTCGGGACTTTGAGTTTTTCCGCGCGGCTCTGAGCTTCGCTGAATTGCGCGGGGCTCAACCCGAAGCGGCTGACCAGTTCGGCGGCGCGGTTCCAATCGTCCTGATACAGCAACAGCGTGACCAGATTCAGCGCGGCCAATTTATCGCTTTGCTTGAGCTCCATGGCGGTGAGGAATTCAAAACGCGCGTCCTCGATGCGCAATTGATTGAGGTAAACCACGCCCAGATCGTTGCGGATTTTTTCATCGGTGGGCGCCAACCGCGCGGCGCGTTGCAGGTGCGCCTGTGCCTGACCGTAATCGGATCTGGCCGCCGCGAGCTGGCCCAGACCATGTTCGGCCTCGGCCGCCAGGCAGGTGCCGAGCAGGCTGCGATACAACGGTTCGGCCTCGCTGCGACCGAGCAAACGGTAAACCTTGGCCTTGCGCAACCGCACATCGGCGAGGTTGTCCGGCAGGCTTTGCAGGTTGGCCAGGCTGGCGTGGAGCTTGCCGTCTTTGGCCATGTCATCGGCCAGGTTCAACGACAGTTGCTGATCTGAACTGAGCTTGCCGCAACTGGCGCTGTTGGTCAGCGCTTCCCAGGGGTTCTGCCCGGTGCTGGCACAGCCACCGAGCAACAACAGACATGCACCGGCAATCATTGCTTTCATCACCACTCCTTCAAGCCCCCAAGGCCTTGGCCAGGGCGGTAAAGCCCGGGCCGGCGAGGACGATCAATAACGCCGGGAAGAGAAACAGCATCATCACGACGGACATTTTTGCGGACATCTTCGAGATGTATTCCTGCAGGCGCGTGAGGCGCCGGTCATCAAGCAGTTGCTTGAGCGAGAGCAGCGACTTCATCGCCCCGCCGCCCTGATGCAGCAACTGCTGAAGAATCACGCAGGTGTCGGTGAACTCGTCCACCGCCAGCAATTGCGTGGCTTTGTTCAGTTCCTCTCCCAGCTCAAGACCGGAGTCGACCCGCGCCAGCACCAGACGTAATTCCTGAGTCAGCACTGGCAGCAACGCCTGACTTTCGTGGCTCAACACGCGCAGCGCCTGCTCCACGGCCATGCCGGATTCGAAGAGAATGCGCAGCAGCGGCAGGAAGGTGCCGATCTCGTTCGACAGTTGTTTTTGCCGTCGCGCCACCGCCATCACCAGCAGCCGTTTGGGCAACAAGTACCCGACACCGAGGGCGAACAACGGCGCGATCCATTGTTTTTCTACGGTCGGAAAAAACACCGATTGCAGCAACACCGTCAGCGCCAGCAGTAACAACGGCGTACCGATCTGGCAGGCGGCGAACAGCGAGCGCTGACGAGCGCTGCGCCAGCCGAGACGGTTGAGTAACGTCTGGGTTTCGTTGTCGAGCTTGACGCTGCGCTGGCCGACCTGGCTCTCGCCGAGCACGTGCAACAGGTTGCCGAAACGGTTTTCGCGGATCAGGTCACCGTCCAGTCGCCGGCTGATCTGCCGCGCGCGGCGGCGTTGCTCCAGCAGGCTGGCGATCAGTAACAGGGCGGCGCCGAGCAACAACACGGCGCTGATCATCAGGGGTGTGGTCATAGGCTGCGCAACATCCGCCAGAGCAACAGACTGCCAATCACCTGCATGCCGAACGCCGTGGCCAGCATTCGCTGCCCGGACGGGTCGTGCCACATGGCGACCAGATAAATCGGATTGGCCATCAGGAAATACCCGGCCATGGCAATCGGCAGCAAGCCCAGCACCCACGCGGTAAGGCGGGTTTCGCCAGTCATGGCGCGCAACTGGCGCGAGGCCTGATCGCGCTCGCGGATCATCTTGATCAGGTTTTCCAGCAGTTCACTGGCGTTGCCGCCATAGCGATGATTGACCTTGAGGCCGAGGGCGAACAGGCGAAACTCGTCCTTCTCGTAAAGCTCGGCCATGTCTGACATCGCGTCCGGCAAACTCACGCCCAACTGAACGTTGCGCTGCACACGGCCCATGGCGTTTTTCAGTGGATCTTCGCTGGCCTCGATGCCGCCGAGCACCGCATCGGCCAAGGTGCGACCGGATTTCAGACTGCGCACAGTGTGGTCGAGCAGTTGCGGCAATTGTTCGATCATTCGCCGCAAGCGCCGTTGGTATCGCCAACTGACGTACAGGCGCAGCATCACTGGCGGCAACACCAGCAAAACCAGCAAACCGACCCATCCAGCCAAGGCAAAACCGATCAGGATCGCAAAGGCCCAGAGCAGCAGCCAGATACCGATGCGCTCGGTCGGACGGCCCAGTCCTGCGCGCAAAAAGGCTCGCTCAAGACTGGCCCAACGGGGCGAATCCGCCGTCAGTTGCGGCTGGCCCTGATTCAGTCGATCCAGTACCCGTTCGGCGCCACTCTGGCGCCAGCCGTTGTAAAACAGGCGCAGCGACAAACCGAGCAGGCCCAGGCAAGTCACGATTAGCAGCAGCGGTTTGAGCATGCCGTGGCCCTCAGTGCGCCAGCGTCGGTTCGCGGCGCAACTTGTCGCCGGCCGGGTTCACTGCTTCGCGCAGGAAACCGAAACCTGTGCGGCGGTCGAGGCGGAACAAGGTGTTGGTGACGTAGACGTCATCACGCACGCCAACCACTTCCACCACTTCGCTGACGCAGCGGCGGCCATCGGGCATGCGGGTCAGTTGAATCACCACATCCAGTGCCGCGCAGATCATCTGGCGCAGGGTGCGTTCGGCGATGGTGCGCCCGGTCAGGCCGACCAGGGTTTCCAGGCGCAACAAGGCGTCCTGGGCGTTGTTGGCGTGTACGGTGCTCATAGAGCCGTCGTGACCGGTGTTCATGGCGGTCAGCACGTCGACCACTTCGACGCCGCGGATTTCGCCAAGGATGATTCGGTCAGGGCGCATGCGCAGGGCGTTGCGGATCAGGTCGCTGGCCTTGACCTCACCGTGGCCCTCGGCATTCGGCGGACGGGTTTCCAGGCGCACGACGTGCGGGTGGCCGAGTTGCAACTCGGCGACGTCTTCGATGGTGACGAGGCGTTCGTGGGGGCTGATCAACTGGCTGAGGATGTTCAGCAGCGTGGTCTTGCCGGTACCGGTACCGCCGCTGACAAGAATGTTGCAGCGCTTGCCGACCGCCTCTTTTATGAAGTCGTAGATCGCCTGATCGATGGTTTGCATGGCCATCAGGTCAGTGCTCTTGAGCATGTCCTTGCGAAACTTACGAATCGACAGGCACGGGCCATCGAGGGCAATCGGCGGGATGATCGCGTTGACCCGACTGCCATCGGGCAGGCGCGCATCGACCATCGGCGAGGACTCGTCGAGACGTCGACCCAGCGGTGCAAGGATGCGCTGCATGACCCGTTCGACGTGGTGGGCATCAATGAAGCGCAAGTCGCTCAGGTGCAATACGCCGTCGCGTTCGATAAACACCCGGTGCGGGCCGTTGACCAGAATCTCGGTCACCGCTGTGTCGCGCAGCAGCACTTCCAGCGGGCCAAAACCGGTCAGTTCATCGACGATCTCTTCGGCCAGACGCTCCATTTCATAACGGGAAATCGCCAGGTGCAGGCGTGCGATGTATTCGGCGACCTTGTCGATGACGAATTGCGAAAGCACCTGCCGCGAACCCTCCAGCAGGTTTTTCCCGGACTCTTCGATGGCATCGATGATGTAGCGGTGCAGCACCAGTTTCAGGCCATCGTGATCGGTGTTGCCGGTGGCGTGGCGCTGAGGGCCGCCGAACAATTGCTCGCCGTTCATGAGGTGCCTCGCAAGCGGTCGAACCAGGTGACTTTCGGTTTGGCCAGACTTTCCGAGCGTTTCGCCAAGCGTTCGCCAAGGGTGCGCAGACTTTGGCTGAGGGCTTCACGCGGGGCCAGTTCGAACAGGGTCACGCCCTGATTCTTGGCGTTGAGTCGAACTTCCGGGCTGTAGGCGAGTACGGCAATCACCTCCAGGCCGAAGGTCTTGCCGAGGGTGTCGGAATCGGGCGCAACGTTGCGTAGATAGCGATCCACCAGCAGGCGACCGTGATCGAGTTTCATGCCCTTCTCGCGCCACAGATTGAGCACGGCAAGGTTGCGGCGACAGTCGAGCACGTTCTGATCGGTGTACCACAGGAGTTTGTCGCAGTGACTGACGAAGGTGCGCAGCGCTTCGCTGTCGGGTTGTCCGGTGAGGTTGACCACGATGTGCTGGAAGTGTTGGCGCAGGGCGCTGAGCAACATGTACAACTCGGCGGCGCTGGTGCGTTCCAGTGGCTCGTCGGAACCGGCGTAGGCGAGGATGCGCAGCCCCGCTTCGGCGCTGGTGAAGGCGCTGTCGATGAGGGTCGCGTCGAGGCGCCGCAGGTGGCGCAACGCATCGCCGAAATGAAACGAACTCTCCAGCCCCAACAGCGCCAGACTGTCACCGCGCGGCAGGCCCAGGTCGAGCAACAGGGTTTGCTGCCCGCTCTTCTGCACCACCAGCGCCATGTGGTTGGCGAGTAGCGCGCCGTCGGCGTCGCTCTGTACCCCGTAGAGCACGGTCAAACCGCCGAGTTGGGTGTTTGGTGTGACCGCCGGCAGGCGTTTACTCAGGCGTCGCACCAGCCCGGCGACTTCGCTGGAGCGCGAACCGTAGGCGACAAAATCCCGTGCCCCGGCGCGCATTGCATTCAGCACAAGTTGATTGTCCATACCGTCACCGAGGGCGACGATGGCGAGCATGGGTTTGGCTTCCAGCACGCCTTCGATCAGTGCGCTCTGGGCTACCAAATGCTCGCGGTCGAGACCAACGAAAACCAGGCTGGCAAAGGTCACGTCTACCAGCGCCAGCAGCTCGTCAAGACTGCCGCCGCCAGCGCTGACCACTTGGCCCAGCGGTGCCAGCGAACCTTGCAGCCACTCAAGATCGGTGTCGTTGCGGGTGATGGCGAGGAAGGTCTGACTCAGGTTCTGGCTCATTGCGATAATCCGCTGCGTTTATCGAAGTTGCCGTTTTCGAGGAAGTACAGGCGATACCAGTTCGGGTCGTAGTTGCGCAGTTTTTCGCCGGGCAGCGACGGCAGCGGCGCATTGGCGGCCAGCGGCTGGACCAGGTGCGGCGTAACGATCATCAGCAACTCGCGCTCTTCACGGTTGATCGAGGAGTTGCGAAAGAACGCGCCGATGACCGGTATGTCGCCCAGCCCGGGAAATTTGTTCACCTGAGAGGCGTTCTGCGTGCTGATCAAACCGCTGATCACGAAACTCTCGCCATCGGCCAGGGAGATGCTGGTGTCGGTGCGGCGGATGGTGAACGCCGGCACCGTGGTGCCGCCGATGGTCACGCCGTTGTTGTAGTCGAGCTCGCTGACTTCCGGGGCAACCTTGAGGGCGATGCGATCGCGACTGACCACGGTCGGGGTCAGTGTCAGGCGGATGCCGAATTCCTTGTATTCGATGGAGTAGCTGTTGCTGTTGGCGCTCGGTACCGGGATCGGGATTTCGCCGCCGGCGAGAAAACTTGCGCTCTGCCCGCTCAACGCCACCAGGCTCGGCCGCGCCAGGGTGTAGGCAAAACCGCTGCCCTCCAGCGCATTGACGATGCCGAGGAATTTACTGCTGCCGCCGCCCCAGACGATGTTGAACATGTCGTTGGCCAACGGGATGCCGGGCACTGCGATACGCGGGTCGATGTTGGCCAACGGCACCACGCCGGGGGTGACGCCGGTGTTGGGCACGGTACCCGGTGCGCCAAACAGAAAGTTGTTCGAGCCTTTGCCGTAAATCGACGTGCCCGCCTCCTTGAGTTTGGTACGACTGACTTCGACGAAGCGGATGTCGGTCTGTACTTGCGACGGCAAGTTCGGGTCTTCGGAGGCCGGCAGCGAGACCGTAGTCATGGCCGCACTGGCCTTGCCCTGCACGAACACCATACTTTGGCGCGGGGCGCTGGAACAGGTGCTCCAGATCATCAGCGTGGTGGCGCCGGGGCCGACACCCGTGAGCAACACCGCGTTATCGCCGGTCACCCGCACGTCGGCGATTTTCGGATCGCCCACTGCCACCCGGGTGATCGCGACCGGCGATTGCAATGCCTGTTGCAAACCTTCGCCGACCTCCAGCACCGAAGGCAACGGGCCGAGCGCGGCGCAATTGCCGGCGGCGGCGACGGCACTGCCGATCGAGGCAACACTCAGCAGCGAGGCCCGGAACAAGCCGTTGAACAGGGGCGTGAAGCGTGTGCGCATGTAAAGGCGTCCTTGCTCGATTCAGGGAGTGGGTTGTGCGGTTTCAGCACCGCGGATAACTTCCACGGTCGGTTTGCGCGCCGCCGGTTGACCGGCCACGGCCATGGGTTTGGGTGGAGCGGTCAGGGACAATTGACTGAACTCGACCAGCTCGCGCCGGGGCGTGTCGAGTTGAGTGGCGACATCGTTTTCGCCGGCCCAGTATTTCGCCAGTTGCTGTTCATCGGCACTGCGCACCGCGAGGCGCAACACCCCGGCGCTGGACGCCAGCATCAAGCGGCTGACCAGCGGTTCCGGCACCGCCAGCACCACACTGCGGGCGGCCATGCGCTGTTGTTCCTGTTTGAGTCGCTCGTCATCACTGCGCGCCGGGCCGGCGGATTGGCCGTCATTGGTCAGGCCCATCTGGCTGCCGACGCCGAGTACGCGCACGGCCGTCACCACCCGTTGCGCCGAGGCCTGCGGATGGTTTTCGTCCTTGCGCAAGAACAGCAACACATCGACGTAATCGCCGGGGGCCAATTGCCCGCCGGCGTTGATCACTTCATCCACCGCCACCGCCAGTGCCCGCTCACCGGGACGGATCATCCGCGCCAAAGGGCTGCCCGGCTGGAAGCTTTCATCACTGAGCCAACTGCCGGCGCTCAAGGGCCGCCACGGTGTGCGGCCGATGACCTGATCGACATTGCCCAGGCTGCCGGCCGGCGCGGTGCGCAGTTTTTCCACGGCCACATCGGCGGCGGTGATCTTCACGAAAGGCGGGATGTCGCGCAGCAACACAACGACGGGCTGACGCGTTGGATCTTCAACAGGTTCGGTGCTGGCGACGGGCATTGCGGCTGGCGCCACGTCGGGAGCAGCAACCGGTTCGGCCACCGGCGACCGGCTCAAGGTGAGCCCCCAATACCCGGCAATGATGGCGCCTACCAGAAACAACCCGGCCAGACCCAGAGTGACGCGACTGTTCATGACGGCTCTCCCTTTCCCGCTGCGTTTTGTCTCTCATGCAATGACCCGTGACTTCCAACGAGATAACTTCGCAATCAGGCAGCTATGAACAAGCAACTATTTCGCTATTTGACGGTAGCGCAGCCAGAACAAAACGCCATTACGAACAGCAAAAAATCCAACGAAAGTAGCGGCTTGAAGCGCCAAATGTCGTTTTCTGCCGTTAAACGGCTCACTACTACTTAGGTATTAATCTGTTCTTACAGTTGTAGGCTCGGGATTTGCCAACAATGCTGATGCTGGCACAGGGAGATCATGTTGCGAACGCGCAACACCTGGCGTGCTCAAGGAGAATTCTCATGTCGTATTCCCGCGTTGTACAAAAGATCAAATCCGAGATCGCATTCTTCAAAGGCCTGGCCAAAGACACCGAGGGCGCGTCCGCCATCGAGTACGCACTGGTCGTCGGTCTGGTGGCGCTGGTGATTGCCGCATTCGGTAACGGTATTGGCACTCAGGTCACCGCAATCCTGACCGCCATCCAGACCGCGCTCACTCCAACCCCATGATCGGACCGATAACTTGTCAATGCGGCCATTGAGTTCTAACGTCAGCACTCAGTCCATTGCAGGTGTTGCCCATGAACTCCTCACATACTCCGCGCCAGCAGTTGCTCCTCGTCGACGATGAAGAGGACGCACTGCTGGAGCTTGCGGAGTTGCTGGAGGGCGAAGGGTTCATCTGTCATACGGCAACGTCGGTGAAACTCGCCCTGCATCACCTGACCCGCCATCCCGATATCGCCCTGGTGATTACCGATCTGCGCATGCCGGAAGAAAGCGGCATCTCGCTGATCAAGCGCCTGCGTGAACACACCTCGCGCCAGCATCTGCCGGTGATCGTCACTTCGGGGCATGCAGACATGGAAGACGTCAGCGATATGCTGCGCCTGCAGGTGCTGGACCTGTTCCGTAAACCGATCTATCACGTGCGCTTGCTGGAAACCCTGGACAACCTGTTTCCCAAGTCCAAGGCCAACATCGGTTGAGGGGTTTGACCCCGCTCAATGGGCGGGATCATCAGCAATCAGTGCGCGGTCACCCGTTGACGCAGTCCTGAATTGCTCGGCGACAACGCAAGGGCTAACTGGGTGCGGTTATGCATGTGCGTCAGGCGCAAGACCTGCGAGACATACAGCTTGACGGTGTTCTCGGTGATCCCCAATTCACAGGCAATCTGATAGTTGGTCTGGCCCTTGCCCACCAACCGGGCAACGTCCAGCTGACGCGGCGACAGCTGATTGAAAATCGTCGGTATCTCCACCGCCCCTTCGGCATCACCCGCCCCCTCGTCACTCACAGGCGCAGGGCCGCGGCGGACTTTGTCGAGGTCCTGGTAAAGATCGTCGATCGACTCGGAGAGGAATTGCAGCTTCTGATTCAGGTTGCCCAGTTGCAGGGTTTTCTGCCGTTCCTGCAACGCCACTTCCTGGCGCTGCAAACCCTGGAGCAGTTCGTTCAGATCAATCGGTTTCTGGTAGTAGTCGGCAATCCCGGCGCGCAAAGCTTTGATCACGTCCTGCTTGTCGGCACGCCCGGTGAGCATGATCGCTTCAAAGGCCCGATGCTTGCCCGATAAACGTTGCAGTTCCTGCACCAGTTGAATGCCGTCCATGTCCGGCATATGCAGGTCACACAGCACCAGACCGATGGCGGTGTCTTCGATAAATTGCTCGATCGCCTGCTTGCTCGATATGCAAGGCACACAACGGTAGCCGCTGCTCTCAATGAATTCGCAGAGTTCTTCGACAATCAGCGGCTGATCATCGACCACCAGAACTTTTACCGCAGACGTAAGCTTGTTCACTTGCCACTCCATGCCCAGGCCAAAGGCTGACCGTTCCTGTACTTACAGCGCGAGGCTGTACAACGTTGATTTGAAAGTAGACGCACTTTCCGACTATGTACATAGCAGTAGTGACAGGTGGCGACTAGCGGATCCAAAGCAACGCCAGGATTGTCCCAACCAGCACGAACGGCGCAAATGGCAGCTTTTTTGACTTTTCTGGAGCCATATATCGAAGACGTTCTCTAAGCCCTTGACTCATATGCAGCCAGAGTTTTGGCACCAGCAATAACCAGATCGCACTGGTCAGCGCTGCGCCGATAAACGCGCCAAGCAGGTGTGCACCGTCCGTCGCCAGCGCCAAGGCTGTCATTAGTTTCACATCACCGGCGCCAAAATGTTTCAACACGTAACCAGGAAGGGATAGCGCCAGGGCCAGCAGGACAGCCCAGCCCGCCTGCGTGGCTTCAGCGCCGAGCCAGGTAGTGCCGGTGATCAGCAAATACCCCAACGCCAACCCGCCAACGCCCAGGGTCAGCCCGTTGCCGATATGCCGTTGGCGGGCATCCTGTGCCGCGCAAAGGGTCAGCCAAATCAGTAGGACAAAGCTGTGCATGCGGTAAAAAACGTCCGTTTTGGCCGATTGATTCTATGCTGAGATTACGTAGTGATTGTCAGGGTAGACGCACTCATGAAAACCGCCCTCCCCCGCAAGCAAAAAGGTGCCGTGGCCATCGAGTTTGCCTTGGTGTTCGTCACCTTCTTCGCCGTGTTTTATGGCTTGGTCAGCTACAGCCTGCCGCTGTTGTTGATGCAGTCGTTCAATGAGTCGACGGCCGAAGCCGTGCGCCGCAGCGTGGCGCTTGACCCGGCCACGGCCAACTACTCCACTGCTGTCACCGCCACCGCCCGAGACGAACTGGGCCGGCAATTGGCCTGGCTGCCCGGTGCACTGAACTTCAACACCGCCACGGACAGCAACATCACCTATGTCGGTGGCGTGCTAACGGTGACCATCAACTATCCCACCAGCAAATTGAATCAGGCGCTGCCGTTTCTGGTGCTGCCGGGCATCGGTACGGTGCCGCGCCTGCCTGCGACTTTGCGCGCCTCGTCGAGCCTGCAATTTTGAGTTCCGGTGACAAGCTGTTCGGCCGCCTGCTCAATCGACACCCCGAAACGGTCCAGCCAATGGACAGCCCTCTGGTGCCGAGCGTCGGCCTGCAGCTCTATCTGGATGGCGAAGGCCGGGTCAATCATATGAGCGGGCCGTTGCGGCATGTGCTGGCGCAGCGGATATCCACCAGCCATCCCGCACCTCTGCTGGAGTATGTGTTGCCCCACAGCAGCCTCGCACTAGAGGGACAGCCTGCGGACTGGCAAGGACAATTGCTCGACCTGGATTTTTTCAGCCTGAGCGGCCCGCCGCTGCACCTGCGCGGTTGGGTGCAGGCGCAGGGTGACGGCTGGATTTTGCAGTTGTTGGACATCGGTGATCTGCTCAGCGAACGACGTCAGGCGCACAGCCGCGAGCAATGCCAGTGGCTGGCCACGCAGATTCGCGATCAATTGCGCCTGGGCAGCCTCGCACGCCTGCCCGAGGTGCTGGGCGAACAGTTGCAGCGCTTGAGCCAGCATTTGCACATTCCCTGCCTGGCAGTGGCGTTGCTCGATGAGCAAGGTCAGGGCTGGCAGATTCATCAGCATTACGCGGCGCTGAACGCGCCGCAGGTGTGGCGTGATCAACAGCAACTGGGCACGGGCCTCGATAGCCTGAACGGCGCATTGCCGCAACGTTTACTGGCTGGCGAGCAGCCACGCCTGAGCGCGCTGCTCGGCCCGAATGAGGGTTTCGCCGTGCCTTACCGCGATGCCCAGGGCGTGGCGTCGTGGTTGCTGTGCGCCGGCTATAACGCGCAGCAGCAGGCACCCGATCTCGGCGATCACGACTGGCTGCTGCTGGCCGCTGCCGTGGCCGCGCCCCTGCTGGAGCGCCTGCGCGAGCATCGCCATCATCTGCAATTGGAACGTCTGGAAAGTCTGCAAGCGCTGCTCGGCAGTGGATGGTGGGAAATGAGCAGCGACAGCACCGCAGTGCAACTGGCCCCGACTCTGACTGACAGCTTGGGTTTGGCGACTGCGCGGTTGCCGATTCAGGACTGGTTCAACCAGGTGCACCCTGCCGACCGTGATGAGCTGCGCAGTCGTCTGCGAGCTTTGCAGGATGAAGGCGCACCGCTGGAGTTGAACGCGCGCTGGCAACGCAGCGATCAATCGTTGCCGCTGTGGTTTCGCTTGCAAGGCCGGTCTTTGGGCATCGGCGCCGAGCGGCGGCTGGTGGGGTTCATGCTCGACATCAGCGACATCAAGAATCAGCAGCAACAGGCGGCCGCTGCCCATGCGCGACTGGACAATCTGATCGCCAGCTCACCCGCGGTGATCTACGTGCAACGCTACGTCGAAGGGGCGCTGCAACCGACGTTTTTCAGCGCCAGTCTGCAACCGTTGCTGGGCTGGAATCTGGCCGATTGTCACGGCGGCCGACTGGTGGAACACGTCCACCCCGAAGACCGCCCTCGCTATTTCGAACGCACGCGGCAGTTGCTGCGCGAAGGCTCGGTGAGCGCGCGTTATCGGGTGCTCGACCGCCAGGGCCATGCACACTGGTTGCTCGACGAAGCCAAATTGCTGCGCGACGATCTCGGCCTGCCGGTGGAAGCTGTCGGGCTGTGGCTGGACGTCACCGAAGCGACCCTCGCCGCCGAGCAGGTCAAGGCCAGTGAAGAGCGCTACCGGATGCTGGTGGAAGATTCGCCGGCGATGATTTGCCGCTATCGTCCGGACTTGACCCTGACCTTCGGCAACCGGCCCTTGGCAACTTATCTGGAGTGTGCGCCGGAGCAATTACCCGGCGTGAACCTGGGCAGCTGGATGTCCGACGAACAGCGCCAGGCGTTCGTCCAGCGCTTGGCGCAACTGACCCCGGAACTGCCGGTGAGCACCGCCGAAATCAATCTGCGCCTGCCCGGTCGCGAACATGCGTGGTGGGTCTGGTCGGATCGCGGGGTGTTCGATGAGCACGGGCAACTGATCGAGGTGCAGGCGGTGGGCCGTGACAACACCGAGGTACGCCGCTCGCAACAACAGCTGACCCAAAGCGCGAAAATGGCCACCCTCGGCGAAATGGCCACCGGCCTGGCTCACGAGATCAATCAGCCGCTGAACGTGATGCGCATGGCCATCGTCAATGTGCTCAAGCGCTTGAGCAACGGCGATGTGCAGATCGACTACCTGACCGACAAGCTCAATCGCATCGACGCGCAAGTCCAGAGGGCGGCGCGGGTTGTGGATCACATGCGCGTGTTCGGCCGCCGTTCGGAAATCGAACAGCATCCGTTCAATCCCCTCGATGCAATCGAAGGCACGTTGTCGCTGTTGTCTGAGGGGCTGCGCGGCAAAGGCGTCGAGCTGCGCATCAAAGAGGCCGGTTTTGCGGTTCAGGTGCGCGGTTACGTCGATCAGCTTGAGCAGGTGCTGATCAACCTGATGGTCAACGCCCGCGATGCCTTGCTCGGCAAGCGCGAGGCCGATCGCGATTTCCAGCCGTGGATTGCCCTGTACGCCGAGTGCGACGAGCATGTGGTAAGGCTATGGGTCGAAGACAACGGTGGCGGCATTGATCCGCGGCTGCTGGAGCGGATTTTCGAACCGTTCTTCACCACCAAACCGGTCGGTGTCGGCACCGGTCTGGGCTTGTCAGTGAGTTACGGCATCGTCGAAAACATGGGGGGACGCCTGAGCGTGCGCAATGGTGACGAGGGTGCGCGATTCTGCATCGAGTTACCGATTGCGCTGGACGATTAGATCACCAGTGTCGGTTGTCCTGGCGGTCGACAACTGAGGTTGGCGCCCACATCGACCTTGTTCAGGGTGATGCCAAGGTTGGCCAGCAAACTGTCGAGAATCGGGTCGAGCACCGGACTGAGCAAGTTACCGATGACCACCCCCAGCGTGCTGTTGACGCCGGCCAGCACATCGGCGGTGGTGGTGAGCAAGCCACCCAGCAGGCTCGAACCGGTAGGTTTGTAGGCCTGGACCTGAACCCCGCTCAAGGTGTTTTTCAGGCTATTGACGACCCCTTGGGTGCCGAAGCTGTAGTTCTGCGGCGGTTGCTTGATTTCCGGCGGCTGATTATAGGTGTGGATGCTCTGCATGCTGGCCACCGAAGTGTCCACCATCACCCCGAGGCCACCGCCGTAGAATGGTTTGCGCGAGTTGGGATCGCAGGTAGGCGAGCCCAGGCCCAACAGTGGAATGGTGCAGGTGATGACGCCGACATCAATCAACGCCAGCGGCTGCACGGTGACATCCGCCGAGGATGAAAACGCGTTGGTGGCGTCGATCTTGCCGACCTTGAGTTTGACCACCGAGGAGTTGGTCTGGGTGGTCAGGGTCTTGGTCGCATCGCTGGTGCAGCTGTAATCGGTGACATGGCTGTCGGCGGCGGCGGCCTCCAGCAAAATGTCGATGGTCGAGGTGGGCAGAATCTTCAGATCGGTGCGCTGGCAGGTGCCACCCAAGGCACAGAACACCGAGTTCAATGCCCCGGCAATGTTCAGGTGCAGCACATTGTTCAAGGTATCGGTCAGCCCGCCCACCAGCGGCGTACTGACAATGGCATTGGCAAGCCCGGCCACGCCAGACAGCACCGGCAGATTCAGCGAGATCAGCGTGCGCACCTGCGCGGTTTTCACGTAGATCCGGTTGGCGCCCATGGGATCAGCCTTGGCCAGCAGCGGATTGCCCACGGCCGACAATTGCGGCGGCTGGATGACTTTGGTTTTGACCGAGCCATTGACCAGTCCCGGAATGCTCAACGGCACGCTCGCTACCAGCGCGTTTTGACTGTTAGCCACTTGCACGACGGCTTCGATCAACTGGAACACTTGCAGATTGGCATTGAGCGCCGCCGACGTGGCCCCGGTCTGCAATTGCAGCAATTGCCCGAGCGCCACCGAAGTGCTGCCAACCGCCCCCTTCAGTCCGAGCAGACCGTTGACCGCCACGCTGGTGGTGGTACCGCCCTTGGTCAGTACGGTGATGGCGGTATCGATCAGTTGGGTGATCTGGATGTTCTTGCTCAGCAATTGGGTGTAGTTGCCCGCGTCCACATTAACGTCGACCGCCAGTTGATTGAGGTAACTGAGCAGATTGATATGGGTCTCGACCAGCCCCTGCCAGCCAGCGACGCTGAGGTTGAGGCTGCCGCCGAGCATCTGCCCGATCAACGAATTCAGAGCAGCCGACTTACTGGCATCGATGGTCAGCGCCGTGGTGCCGATGGTCAATTGGGCTTGCGGCGGCAGAATAGCCGAGGCACCAACCGCCGTGGCCGAGAGCCGCGTGGTCGGGGACACGCTGCCCGGCGAAAACAAGGCGTAGAGCGCGGCGGCCACACTGGTGGGCACAACATGGGTGGCGACCACACTGATGGCTTCTTTTTTCGAGGCGTCGGCGGCGAAGGCTCGCAGGTTGTTTGCACCGGTTTGCACGGTGCCGCAGGTTACGGTCAGGGTCCTGCCCTGCGCCACGGTAAAACTGTTGCGTGCTGCACTGGCCGTGGCGTAGCCGTTTGCGCTGGCGCCTGTCAGGCAATCGCCACCGCGCGAGATTGCCTCCAGCGCAGCCACATCGACCACCCGCTGCAAGCTGCGTTGCTCCATGTACAAACGACCGCTGTCGACCACCAGCACCATGCACACCAAGGCCAGGCCGAGGGTCAGCGCCGCCACCAAACCGATCGCCCCGCGCTGGCGGGCCGGGCCATTGAATTGCGAACGAGGTGACATCGCGCACTCCTTTGCCGGCGCACTGCCGAGCGCTACCTCCGTGGGTGGTTTTGAGTGTAGACGGGGCTGGTGGCAACGCGCCATTTCGTGCGCCACAAAACAACAAGGGGTGGATGCTAGCGCGGTGGGTAGTTGGTGAGGATACGCGCCACCGTCTCGCGAATGGCATTGCTGCGATCCGTCGGGTTCGGCGTGCTGCTGAGCATCTGCTCATCGCTGCCGCGCCACACCAGTTTGCCGTCCTTGCCATCGAGCAGGTCGATCTGGATTGTCGCCACCTTGTAGGTAATGTTGCGCGTCTCGTTGTACATCGGCGCGCCCCAGTAACCATTCCACGGGCCACCCCAACCGCCGCCGTAGTTGGTCGTCACTTGCTGCTGACGATCCTCGACGATCAGGTAGGTCTGCACGCTCAAGTCACCCTTGGCGCCGGCAGGCGCCGGGCGCAAACCGCGCTGGTCCAGTTGATCGGTGACGGCCTGACGGATGCGTTGCTCGGTCAGGTCGCTTTTGATCCGTGGATCATCGGGACGGTATTGCAGGGCGGGGTCTTTCCAGCTCCAGTTGCGATAGCCGGCAAAGTCGCGGCTGGCGTCGAAGTCGTGATTGACCCGGTTGGCGGCACAGGCGCTGAGCAGCGCAACCATGGCTAATAAAGCAAGACGGCGGTACATGGTTTTTCTCCGGTTGAAGACATGAACCTGCTAGAGCTTCTCGATTAACCGAAGCTAGCTCGGAGGATACGCCGACATGGCCTTTTCCACAGCCTCGCGAATCGCGTCGGTGCGGTCGATCTGGCTGCCCTTGTTGGCGGTTTCGGCGCTGGCGCTCCATACCGGTTGGCCGGTGCCGGCGTCGAACAGGTCGACTCGCACCACCACAACCTGTTCCTGATAGGTGCGCACGACCGGCACGCTGTTGTACATGCCGTAACCGCGACCATAACGATCATAGCCACTGTATCCGCCGTAGCCGTATCCGTAATCGTCCTGGACCTGACGCAAGCGGGTTTCCAGACGCAGATTGGCGGTGACGAACAGGTCGGCCGGGCGATTGTCGTGCAGCGGACGCAAGCCGCGCTGATCCAGCGCGTTGCTCACCGCTTCAGCCACTTGCGCCGAATCCGCCCATGCCGTGCCTGGCGGCAGTTGGCCGTTGAGCCAGGCCCAACTGCGGTAGCGCCCGTAATCACGCGGCGGCGCCGGATACGCGCTGCGGTCAAAGGTGTTGGCGGCTTGCGCTGGCGCCGGCGGCAAGGGCCGCGACTGCGCCACGTAGGGGTTGCTGCCCTGGCAGGCGGCCAACCCCAGACAGATCAGCAATAACCCCGATTGTGCTTTCATTTTGCGCTCCGATCAGATCGGCCGGCAGATCCAGTGCAGGTAGCGCCCAAGCCCGGCGAAGCTTGGGTGACGACGGTGGGCGAGTTCCATCTCGAGCAAATCCACGAGTTCGGCGCGGGCCTGGAACTCCACCGGCATGTAGTCGTGGAAAACCCGCACCCCACTTTGGCTTTCGACCTGCCACAAGCCTTCGAGTTGCGTTGCCAATTCTCGTGGGTCAAGCGGCATCTGCGGGGTCAGGCTCTGTTTCTCGCCAGCCATCACGTTCTTGCGCATTTTCTTGAAATGGCCCTTGAGCAGATTGCGGTAGATCAGCGCGTCGCGGTTGTAGAACGCCAGCGACAGCCAGCCACCGGGCTTGGTCAATTGATGCAGCACCGGCAGGATTGCGTGGGGTTCACCCAGCCATTCCAGCACAGCGTGGCAGATCACCAGGTCATAGGGTTCCGTGAGTTGCCCGAGCAGTTCCTGCCACGGCGCCTGAATAAACGTCGCCGTCTGCCCCGCTTCGGCGAACCGCTGGCGGGCGCCTTCGAGCATCGGCTCGGCCGGCTCGGTAAAGGTCACGTCGTGTCCGCGCTCGGCCAGCCACAGCGACATGTGGCCCAGACCGCCACCGATGTCGAGCACCCGCAACGGACGATCCGGCAGTGCTTCGGCAAGGTCAGCCTGCAACACCGCGAGGCGAATCGCGCCCTTGGCACCGCCGTAGATTTTTTCAGCGAAACGGGTCGCCAACTGATCGAAATGCCGGTCGCTCATCAGCTGAACCGCCGTTCGCTGTCGGCGAGCTTGCTGCGCACCACTTCATTCATGTCCAACCCCAACTCGCTGCACAGCAGCAACAGATACAGGACGATATCGCCGACTTCCTGCCCGGCGTGGGCGAGTTTGTCCGCCGGCAACTGGCGCGACTGGTCTTCCGTCAGCCACTGGAAAATCTCCACCAGTTCAGACATCTCGACGCTGGCGGCCATGGCGAGGTTTTTCGGGCTGTGAAATTGCCGCCAGTCATTGCGGTCGCGAATGGCGTGCAGGCGTTCGGTCAGTTCAACAAGGTTCATCGGGCTCTCCTGAAGGCGTATAGCTTCGGGGGGTTGCCGGTTGAAGGCAAGGGCCAAAGAAAGCTCTATGCTTGCAGGGAACTCGGCCACCTGCGTTGTGGCCCAAGGCTCAGCTCTTTCATCAGGATGCACACATGCAGGTAGAAAGCTTTTTCGAATGGCTCGGCCAGGCACTCGGTTCGGTCATCCGCTTTATCGTCGATGGCCTCAGTGGCTTGTTCAACATGCTGAGCAATGCCGGCGGCAACTTTGTCGATGGGTTGGCCAAGACGTTGGGAATGGATACGTCGATCATCAGCATCATTGCGCTGATCGTCGGGTTGATGCTGCTGTGGTCGGCAATTCGCGCGTTCATGAATGCGTCGATCATTGCCGGGATTATCTGGTTGCTGCTGGGGTTGTGGCTTTTGAGCTGGATTATTCACTGACCTCACATAAAACCCCTCACCCCAGCCCTCTCCCAAGGGGAGAGGGGGCCGACCGAGTTGTTCTTCAGCTATACGCCGACCTGAAACTTCAGGGTTGAGCAGCATGAAGATCGGCTCCCTCTCCCTCGCGAGAGGGCTGGGGTGAGGGGCTGGTTATCCGAGCAAAGCAAATCCCCAACGAACCGCTACAATCCCCGCTCCCCCAAGGAGCCCGCATGTCCAACCTGATTGCCGACTGGCGCGACCGCCCGACTCACCGCAAGGTCTGGGTGCTTGCCGCGCCGATGATCCTCTCCAATATTTCCGTGCCGCTGGTAGCGCTGGTCGACAGCACCGTCATCGGCCACTTGCCCCACGCTCATCAATTGGGCGCCGTGGCGGTTGGCGCCAGTCTGTACACCTTTCTCGCCTGGGCCATGGGTTTTCTGCGCATGGGCACCACCGGTTTCGCCGCGCAAGCGGCCGGGCGCAGCGATGGCGCGGCGTTGCGGCAGATTCTCTTGCAAGGGCTGCTGCTGGCAATGGGACTGGCGCTGGTTCTCGGCACCTTGGGCGTGCCGCTAAGCGGGGTTGCGCTGCACTTTATGCAGCCGTCGGCGGAACTCGATCAGCTCACTCGTGACTTCTTCCATACCCGACTGTTCGGGCTGCCTGCCGCACTGGCCAGTTATGCGCTGGTGGGGTGGTTCCTCGGCACCCAGAACGCCCGGGCGCCGCTGGCGATTCTGCTGACCACCAACCTGATCAACATTGCGCTGAATCTGTGGTTCGTCATCGGTCTGGACTGGGGCGTGGTCGGCTCGGCCAGGGCCTCGGTGATTGCCGAATGGAGCGGCGCCCTGCTCGGCCTGCTGCTGACCCGCAAAGCCTTGCGCGCCTATCCCGGGCACATCGCGTGGGCTGCGCTGAAAGTGTGGCAGAGCTGGCGCCCGCTGCTGGCGGTCAACCGCGACATTTTCATCCGCAGTCTGGCCCTGCAATCGGTGTTTTTCCTGATCACCGTGCAAGGCGCGCGACTCGGTGATGCGACGGTCGCCGCCAACGCGCTGTTGCTCAACGGCTTGCTGCTGACGGCGCACGCGCTGGACGGTCTGGCTCACGCGGTCGAAGCCCTGTGCGGACATGCCATCGGCGCCCGCGATCGCCTGGCCTTGCGCCGCTCGCTGGTGGTGTCCGGTGGCTGGTCGCTGATCGCCAGCCTTGGCTTTGCCCTGCTGTTTTTACTGGCCGGGCATTTGTTCATCGAGATGCAGACCAACATCCAGAGCGTGCGCGACACCGCGTTCGTCTACCTGCCTTACCTCGCCGTGCTGCCATTGATTGCGGTCTGGAGCTACCTGCTCGACGGCCTGTTCATCGGCGCCACCCGCGCCCGGGAAATGCGCAATGGCATGCTGCTGACGGTGTTTCTGCTGGTGCCATTCGCCTGGGCATTGCAAGGTCTGGGCAATCACGGCCTGTGGATTACGTTCCTGCTGTTCATGGTGCTGCGTAGCCTGACGCTCGGCGCACAGGCCCTGTGGCTCAAGCGTAATGACGGCTGGTTTAACGGCGCTGCTCACTGAGGCGGCGTGTGCTCGATAAAGCCGACCACTTGATCGAGCACCGGCGCCAGCCGCCGCAGTGGCCGTGACAATGTCGCCACCAGCGTGATGTGATTGGGTCGCGAGTAATACAAGTCCTGCACCGGCACACCCGCCTCGCGCAGTTTATGGGCGAGACCGCCGGTGTTTCGCGTCGGGTTGACCAGATTATCCTTGCTCGCCGCGATCAACAGCGCTGGCGGCGCGCCGCGATTGACATGGTTGATCGGCTGCGATTGCGGCGGTGAGTCCGGCCAGAAAAACACCGGGCGCACATCAGGATTCACGATTGGCAGAAAATCGTACGGCCCGGCCAGACCGATCCAGCCACTGATGTCCTTGGGCGACATCCCCACCGCTGCGAGCAAGTCGCCATCCAGCGCCAGCATCGCCGCGTTGTAGCCACCGGAGCTGTGCCCCATCAGATACAAGCGCTGCGGATTACCGGAAAACTCGCGAATGTGCGCACGGGTCCACGCCACCGCCCGCGCGTTGTCTTCAAGAAACAGTGGATAACGCACCTGCGGATACAACCGATAATCCGCCACGACCGCGACAATCCCCCGGGACGCCAGCGCCTCGCCAACAAAAGCGTAATCCTCGCGCGCGCCGCTGTTCCAGCTGCCACCGTAGAAAAACACCACGACCGGCGCATCGGCCAATGCATCACGCGGCACGTAGACATCGAGCTTCTGCCGGGGATCGTCACCGTAGGCAATGCCCGTGGTTTTTTCAAACGTGCTATCCGGGGTCAGCGCATTGAGCAGTTTTACCGGCGAACACGCACTGAGCAGCAACAGTACTAAAGCGCCGATCACTGCGCCGAACCCTTGCCGGAAAAAACCTGCCATACGCGTGAACCTCACGATTGATCGCCACCCCATTGGCGACGCACATGGTCGAGCCGCTCCTGCTGGGTCAGCCCCACCGGCGGCGGCACCAGCACGGCACGCGGATGCAGCAAGCGTAGCCACAACCAGCCATCGAGCACACTGCGGTCGCTGAAGCCCAGCGCCAGACCCTGTTGAATATGGGAGGCCATCGTTGCGTAATCGGTTCCGAATGATTGGCACCAGCGCCAGATGTGCTGCTCCAACAGGCAGGTTTGCAGGCGTTCGCGCTGCCGTCGCGTAAGGCTTTCTTCGATGTTCAATGGTTCTACGGCAAGCCCGGGGTTGCGCAACTGCTGCCAGCCCTGACTGCCAATCGCACGATCGGCCCAGGTGCCACCGAACCAGCGCAATTGGCGGATCGGGCCAAGCCAGCGACTCAATTCGCCAGCGTCACAGGCGTCGAAGAAATAGCTGGCGGTCTGGCGATTGTAATAACTGAGCAAGGCCCGATGGTTCAATCCGAACGAGACCGTGAGCATGCGTTGCAAGTGGCTCAGCAGTTCAGGCGCCGGCGCCTCGCTGCCCAGCAGCAAGCCGCGCCAGGTATCCGGATCGCGTTGACACAACGACCCCAGCGCCTGGCTATCACGCAGGTCGATCAGCACCGGGCCGTGCTCGCTGACCGGCTCGAACTCGGTACCGTCAAACAGCCAGAAGCGCCGCACGTCGGCGAAAGCCTGTCGCAGTAACGTCAAGGCCCGCGCTGCATCCGGGCCGTCGAGCAACAGCCATTGCGCCATCGGCTCCAGCGCCGCGCCGCTCATGTTGCGCCGCTCTGTTCAAGCGCGGTGAGTAACCGACAACTGCAGACGACCTCTGTGCAGTGGCTGAAACTGCCGCCTCCGGGCATCAGGCATAGCAACAAAAGCGGCTCGCCGGACGTCAGCAATTGCTGCAAGCCTTCACAGACCAGTTTCTCCGGCAATGGTGGCGGCGGGTCATCGGTGATGTTCGGGGCGGCGACCGGTGGTTGCAGCACCCCGCTGATCATCGGCTGATCCGGATCGCCTTCAAAGAAGCTCACCACTACCTCGACGCCATCGCCCAGCGCCGCCAGCGGCGCATCAGCCAAGGCTGGTGCGAGCGGCAGCCAACAGTGACTCGGCGCCGCACCTTCACCCTGATAGAGCCAGTCGAACTGCACCGCCACCGGGCGAAAATGATCGGGCTGCGGTTCGTCGACCGCCACCACCCAGGCCCGTTGCAGACTGTGCATACGCAGTCTCGACGGCTCGGCGGCCGACGCACACGCTGGCACCTGCTGCGCACCGAACAACCGGTTGGCATAAGGCAGATCAAGGGCCGGATCGGCGCTATGTTCCACCTTGGTCAGCAACCAATGGCGATTGCATTCGGCGAAGGGATGCCCGACCAGACGCAGCCATTGGCCGCTACGCAACGCCGCCAGGTCACTGCGTCCTTCGGCCTGTGGTGCCAGCCAGGTGCCTTCGGCCTGACACGTTTCCTGCAATTGCCAATGGTGTACCGCGGGCCCGGCAAAAGGATCGTCCGGCTCGCCCTGATACAACGCGGCGTCAGCCAACGGCAACTGCGCCGGATCATCGCCGAATACCAGGCAATGGCCGCCGCGCTGGTGCTCGAAGAAATAGTGAATCCGCGCCTGCGCGCACAAGCGTTGCAGCAGTTGCAGATCCGATTCACGGTATTGCGTGCAGAACGTGCGCGCCGGGTAGTCGCCACGCAACTCGAAGCGGCGCTGCGCGCCGACGATGCCGTGCTCCCTGAGCACTTGCTCAATGATCTGTGGCACCGAACGGCCACTGAAAATCCGTTGACTGATCCGCAGATCGAGGCAGCCAAGTTTCGGCCCCAGGCGGATCCGGCTCAGTCTGGAACCGTGCCCCTGCTCATGCTGGACAAGGCTCTGCAATTGCCCGTGCACGCCCTCCCCCGACGGGCCGAAACACAGGAAAGCCGAACGGTAAAGCAGGCCGGCAAGGTCCAGTTGCGGATCGTCGATCAACACATCGATCTCGAACGCAAAGGGTTCGTTGAGGGCTTCGCTACCGGTAAAGGCCAGGACTTCGAAAGGGTCAGACAGGCCCGCTACATCGAGACGAAACGACGACTCGTTGACTGGATCGAACATAGGCGGATCTCTACAGGAGGGGCGGTCGGGGATTCTCGCCGAGAGCCATGGCCGAGTAGAGAGCTGAAGTACAACTTAGGAAATGACCTACGCGAAAAGCAGACCGGATGACTTTGCTGGCCAGGATAGCCAAGCATTTCGCGAAGATTTTGGGATGTATCCCACCGGGTCATCCGAATTTTCCACAGCCTGCGGGAAAATTTCAGACAACCCGGCGAGATCGCAACCTGGCCTCAGGAAGACAGGTAGGAGGAGCGGGTCAGGCCCAGACGCAAGGCATCGAGAAATTGCGTGCGCTCGCTGGCACTGATACGGGCACTGGCGCATTTGTCGCGGTAGTGAGTCATCAGTTCTTCCGGCGACAAGTGCACGTAACGCAGCATGTCTTCGATGGTGTCGTGGGTTTCGATGCCGGCGTGGTACACGCTGCCATCGGCGTTCTGATAGATGTTCACCGAGTCGGTGTCACCGAACAGGTTGTGCATGTCGCCGAGGATTTCCTGATAGGCGCCGACCAGGAACACGCCCAGCAGGTAGTCTTCACCTTCGTTCAATCCGTGCACCGGCAGACTGGTCTCGATGCTCTGCTCGTCGACGTACTGGTTGATCTTGCCGTCGGAGTCGCAGGTCAGATCCTGCAGCACCGCGCGACGCAGCGGCTCTTCGTCGAGACGGTGCAGCGGGATGATCGGCAGCACCTGATCGATTGCCCAGGTGTCCGGCAGGCTCTGGAACACCGAGAAGTTGCAGATGTACTTGTCGGCCAGTTTGTCGTTGAGTTCGTCGAGCACTTGGCGGTGCGAACGCTGACGTGCTTTGAGCGAGTTGTGCAGGCGACGGCAGACGGCGAAGTAGCACTGCTCGGCCAGGGCTTTTTCAGCCAGGGTCAGTTTGCCGTCGGCGTACTGTGCAGCCACGTCGCTCATGTAGTGGGTGGCGCGCCAGTAGGTCTCGGTGACCATTTCAATATCGGTCGGGCCGAGCAGGTCAACCAGCCATTGCACGGTTTCCGGCAGGTTTTCCTTGTTTTCGATCAGCGGGATTTCGTCGTTGTGTTTCTCGACGTCGGTCACCTGCACCACCAGCATGGCGTGGTGCGCTGTCAGCGAGCGGCCGCTTTCGGAGAAGATGTGCGGATGCGGCAGGCTCTGCGCGTCGCAGAATTCCTTGAGCATGCCGACCACGACACCGGCGTAATCGTCCATGTCGTAGTTGATCGAACTGGCGTTGCGCGAGTGGGTGCCGTCGTAGTCAACGCCCAGACCGCCACCGACGTCGATGTGATCGACCGGCAGACCGAGATTGCGCAGCTCGCCGTAGTAACGGATCGCTTCCTTGAAGCCGTGCTGATAGTCAGCCAGGTTGGCAATCTGCGAACCCATGTGGAAGTGCAGCAGGCGAATGCCCTGATCCAGGCCGGCCGCGCGGAAGCGCTCGACCACCGACAGCAACTGCGCCGCCGACAGACCGAACTTGGATTTCTCGCCACCGGTGTCCGCCCACTTCGACGACGCCAGCGACGACAGACGCACGCGCAAGCCGACCTGTGGCTTGACCTTCAGCG
>NZ_JBIUWI010000031.1:0-3970 GCF_044743385.1 Pseudomonas sp. NPDC087639
TCCAAACTCACCGGCGAACTGCTGACCGACCTGAAAATGGGCGGCATGGACTTCGCCATCGCCGACCCGACCCGCAAGGCCAGTGAAGACCAGTTGCTCAAAGAAGCCGTCACCGCCTTCAAGGCCCGCGCCCAACTGGCCACTGACGCACTCGGCGGCAAGAGCTACAAAATCGTCAACCTGAACCTCAACAGCAACGGCTACCCCCAACCGTACCTGCGCGCCCCGATGATGATGAAAGCCGCCGGCATGGATTCAGCGCCAGTGACGCCGGAAGTTGAAGCAGGCACCAGCCAGGTCAGCATGACCGCTGATGGCTCGATTGAAGTGTTGATGCAGTGATGTGATATGGGCTGAATAAAAAACCGGCGATCAGAGCATGATCGCCGGTTTTTTTGTGCCTGGGATTTGTGGTGCTTGAGCTGTCGCCATCGCGAGCAGGCTCGCTCCCACAGTTGGAATGCGTACTCCTGTGGGAGCGAGCCTGCTCGCGAAGAACGATGACGCGGTAGCCCTGGGGATCAGATTTGTGGATCAACCCGATCCAGCGCCCGGTTCACCGCCAGCTCGGCCAGCATGATGATCTGCTGAATCCCCAGCACCGTATTGCGCTGCGTGCCGCCCAACTCGTTGGCGAAGTTGCTGGCCGCTGCGCTGGCAGAGGCCAGTGATTCACAGGCATGGGCGAGCAGGCTTTCAGTGTCGACGTTGGGACAGACCATGAACATCGTGCTGGGTTGGCGCGGTTTTCTGGTTTCGGGGATGAGGTAGAAATCGAGGGCGCGTTTGATGGCTTCGCGGTTTCGGGCGAGGTCTTCGGCGCGGAGGGCTTCTTCGAGGGGGGTTGGTTTTTCTTCGGGTGGATCGGGTACAGGCTTAGTCATGCGTTTCACCTATGAAGTTGAGCCATCTCATGCCGTTTCTCACACGGCGAAGAGGTGGCAGCTTTGTGCGGGGTGAGAAAACCGGTCATAGGCACCCGGCCAGACATAAGTCTGCCCGCACAGAGCCGCCATAACGCATTTGCATGCAGCGGATTGGCTGGCGGCAATTATGCGGGCATGAACACTGAATGACTATGAATTGCCGGGTTCTCACACCCGATCGCTGAACATTCAGCGACAACCCAAGCCTAGAGATCGCACGTCCGACGGACAACCTGAAAACCTTGTGGGAAGCTTCTGGTGATTTCACACACCTCTAAACACAGCAAAGTAATCGGGTGACTGCGTGGGCCGCCATCGCTGGCAAGCCAGCTCCCACAGAAAGCAAAAGCCAGATCAAAAGATCGCAGCCTGCGGTATCTACAGAGGAGACAAGTACACCCCGCACGCGGCGCATGCCGCCCCACTCAACACAATGAGCGTTAGCTCGAGTAAAGCTCTTGATCTTGATCTCAGAGCCCGTCGGCAGGCTGAGCGGAGGGATTGATCCGGGGTGGGAGCGCAGCGACCGTTTGGCGAAGCCAAACACAGCGAGAGGAGGTGCAGCGAAGCAAACCGGAGACGCTGCGCCCGGATCGATCCCGGAGCGAAGGAACCCGAGCCACGGCGAGGGCCGAACGTCAGGGCAAAGCCTTTTTGGTTACTTTTTCGGCGTCTGGAAAAAGTGACCCGCCGTAAGGGCGGAACCCCAAGCAGCCATAACCGCAGCAACGGATATACACACAACCCGCCAGATATACCGAGATAGACACTCCCCCAAGAAAAACGATATTTCCGAAACCCCACAATTCCCCGCTAATCTCAACCCAAAACCACCTCCAAATCCCCGGGGACTCCATGCCAAGATCCACCCTCAAACCGCTCCTGATCTCGCTGGCCCTGGCCACAACCGCCCCGATAGCAAACGCCGCCACAACCCTGGTCTACTGCTCCGAAGCCAGCCCCGCAGGCTTCGACCCCAGCCAATACACCAGCGGTACCGACTTCGACGCCTCCGCCGAAACCGTCTTCAACCGCCTCACCCAATTCAAACGCGGCGGCACCGACATCGAACCCGGCCTGGCCACAAAATGGGACGTCTCAACGGATGGCCTGCAGTACACCTTCCACCTGCGCCAAGGCGTGAAATTCCACAAAACGGAATACTTCACCCCAACCCGCGACTTCAACGCCGACGACGTCCTCTTCACCTTCCAACGCCTGCTCGACCCGGAAAACGCCTTCCGCAAGGCCTACCCCGCCGAGTCCCCGTATTTCACCGACATGGGCCTCAACACCACCATCAAATCAGTCGAAAAACTCGACGCGCAAACCGTGCGCTTCAACCTCAACAACGTCGACGCCGCCTTCGTGCAAAACCTCGCCATGAGCTTCGCCTCGGTGCAGTCCGCTGAATACGCCGCGCAACTGCTGAAGGAAGGCAAAGCCGCCGACCTCAACCAGAAACCGATCGGCACCGGCCCGTTCGTGTTCAAGCGCTATCAAAAAGATTCGCAAATCCGTTATGTCGCGAACACGGCCTACTGGAAACCCGAAGATGTAAAGATCGACAACCTGATTTTCTCGATCACCCCGGACGCCGCCGTACGCCTGCAAAAACTCAAAACCGGCGAATGCCAGGTCAGCGGTTACCCACGCCCCGCCGACATCGAAGTGATGGAAAAAGACCCGAACCTGCGCGTGCTGAAACAGGCCGGTTTCAACCTTGGCTTCCTCGCCTACAACACCACTCACCCGCCGCTGGACCAGCTCAAAGTGCGTCAGGCCCTGGACATGGCCATCGACAAACCGGCGATCATCAAAGCCGTTTACCAGAGTGCCGGTCAGTTGGCCCAGAACGCTTTGCCGCCGGCGCAATGGTCGTTCGATCCGAACATCAAGGACGCGCCGCACGATCCGGCAAAGGCCAAGGCGCTACTTAAAGAAGCAGGGGTTGCACCGGGTACAACCATCAACCTTTGGGCAATGACCGTGCAGCGCGCCTCGAACCCGAATGCGCGGATGTCGGCGCAGATGATCCAGCAGGATTGGGAGAAGATCGGCATCAAGGCCAACATCGTCAGCTATGAATGGGGCGAGTACATCAAGCGCGCCAAGAACGGCGAACATGACGCGATGATCTACGGCTGGACCGGCGACAACGGCGATCCGGACAACTGGCTCGGCGTGCTGTACAGCTGCGCGGCGGTGAAAGGCAGCAACTACGCCAAATGGTGCGATCCCGCCTACGACAAACTGGTGCAGCAGGCCAAGGTGTCCACTGACAAAGCGCAGCGGGTAAAACTGTATCAACAGGCGCAACTGATCCTTAAACAGCAGGTGCCGATCACCCCGATCGCCAACTCCACGGTGTTCCAACCACTGCGTAAAGAAGTCACTGATTTCCGTATCAGCCCTTTTGGTCTAACCCCCTTTTACGGCGTGGGTATAAATAAGTAACACCGAGCCCCAAGGCGGCGCGCACAGCCTGAACCGCGCACCATTTTGGGGCTTCATTTGCACCGTAAAAACCACCCGCAAACGGTCAAATGCGTCAAAAGTTATACAGATGCGACATTAAGGTACGTTCGTGCCACCGTTTGAGGCCGCCGACCGCTCTGGATCTTGCATTGGGTATGGCGCCTGCATAAGTATCCGCAGGCACGACTCACGAGGTCGTACCTCAAATCAAAAAATGACAACAAATCATGAGGCCAACATGCTTAAACACGCGGTCATTCCGTTTTTAGTCGGCGCAGGCTTGTTAGCCTCCGCACCTTTCGCATCCGCTGCGACTAACCTGGTGTTTTGCTCCGAAGGGAGCCCGGCCGGTTTTGATCCGGGCCAGTACACCACCGGAACCGACTTCGACGCCTCAGCCGAAACCATGTTCAACCGTCTGACCCAGTTCGAACGCGGCGGCACCGCCGTGATTCCTGGTCTGGCGACCAAGTGGGACATTTCCGATGACGGCCTGACTTACACCTTCCACCTGCGTGAAGGCGTCAAGGTCCACACCACCCCGTATTTCAAGCCGACTCGGGAGT
>NZ_JBIUWI010000031.1:3980-32827 GCF_044743385.1 Pseudomonas sp. NPDC087639
AATCGCATGATTAACAAGGATGACCCGTTCCGTAAGGCGTACCCGACCGAATTCCCGTACTTCACCGACATGGGGATGGATACCAACATCACCAAGATCGATAAAGTCGACGACCACACCGTCAAGTTCACCCTTAAAGAAGTTGATGCTGCGTTCATCCAGAACATGGCCATGAGCTTCGCTTCGGTTCAGTCCGCCGAGTACGCTGCCCAACTGCTCAAGGAAGGCAAGCCTGCCGACATCAACCAGAAGCCGATCGGCACTGGTCCTTTCGTGTTCAAGAGCTACCAGAAAGACTCCAACATCCGCTACACCGGGAACAAGGACTACTGGAAGCCTGAAGACGTGAAGATCGACAACCTGATCTTCGCTATCACCACCGACCCGTCGGTACGCATTCAGAAGCTGAAAAAGAACGAGTGCCAGGTCACCCTGTTCCCGCGTCCAGCCGACCTGAAAGCGCTGAAAGAAGACAAGTCGCTGAAGATGCCTGACCAGGCTGGTTTCAACCTGGGCTACATCGCCTACAACGTGATGGACAAGGTCAAGGGCAGCAACGAAGCGAACCCGCTGGCCGACCTGCGCGTGCGTCAGGCGCTGGACATGGCTGTCAACAAGCCTCAGATCATCGATTCGGTTTACCAGGGCGCTGGCCAATTGGCCGTCAACGCCATGCCGCCGACCCAGTGGTCTTACGACACCACCATCAAAGATGCCAAGTACGACCCTGAGAAAGCCAAGCAGCTGCTCAAGGAAGCCGGCGTCAAGGAAGGTACCGAGATCGTTCTGTGGGCGATGCCGGTGCAGCGTCCGTACAACCCGAACGCCAAGCTGATGGCTGAAATGCTCCAGTCCGACTGGGCCAAGATCGGCTTGAAAGTGAAGATCACCAGCTACGAATGGGGCGAGTACATCAAGCGCTCCAAAGGTGGCGAGAACCAGGCCATGATCATTGGCTGGAGCGGTGACAATGGTGATCCGGACAACTGGCTCAACGTTCTGTTTGGCTGCGATTCGCTGAGCGGCAACAACTTCTCCAAATGGTGCGACAAGAAGTTCGACGGCCTCGTCAAAGAAGCCAAGCGCACCACCGACCAGGGCAAGCGCACCGAACTGTACAAACAGGCGCAACACGTCCTCAAAGATGCTGTTCCAATGACACCTATCGCTCACTCGACGGTGTATCAACCCATGCGCGCCAACGTGCAGGACTTCAAGATCAGCCCATTTGGCTTGAACTCCTTCTACGGCGTCAGCGTCAGCAAATAAAAAGACACAGCGGCGACGTTTCCAGCGTCGCCGCTGTTTTTTTCTGCCGATTGTCTAGGAATTTGCCTACATCCGTTTCCGCCCTGCCTTAACAGAGTGGTACAGGATGTGTTGCCTTTTCCTACGAGTCTTTAGGACTCAACGCATTTACTGCCAGATCCACGGCCCCTACCGTCGGGTTCTGACCAGTGGCTGTGTGGGCTAACGGTTTTGCTGTCCGTACTGGTTTGAGCTTGATGCAGCCACAACATCCCCGGACGGGATCGCGGCGCATCGAACAACACTAAAAAAGAGGGAGCGTCATGCGCCATACCTTGGTTTTTTCCGCATTGCTGGGTGCCGGTCTGTTGACCGTCTCGTCAGCCAGTTTCGCCGCACCCAAAAGCCTGGTTTTCTGCTCCGAAGGCAGCCCGGCGGGTTTTGATACCGCGCAATACACGACGGCCACCGATAACGATGCCGCCGAGCCGCTGTACAACCGTTTGGTCGAGTTCGAAAAAGGCGCGACCAATGTCGTCCCTGGCCTGGCGACCAAGTGGGATATTTCCGAGGATGGTCTCAAGTACACCTTTCACCTACGTGAAGGTGTGAAATTTCATACAACGCCGTACTTCAAGCCGACCCGCGATTTAAACGCCGACGACGTGCTGTTTACGTTCAATCGCATGCTTGATGCACAGCAGCCTTTCCGTAAGGCTTATCCGACCGAATTCCCGTATTTCAACGGGATGAGCCTGAACAAGAACATCGCCAAGGTCGAAAAGACCGGGCCGCTGACCGTAGAGTTCACGCTCAACAGCGTCGACGCCGCGTTCATCCAGAACATCGCCATGAGCTTCGCCGCCATTCTGTCTGCCGAATACGCCGACAAACTGCTGGCCGAAGGCAAGCCGAGCGACATCAACCAGAAGCCGATCGGCACTGGGCCGTTCGTGTTCAAGAGCTACCAAAAAGACTCGAACATCCGTTACACAGCTAATAAACATTACTGGGATCCGAGCCGGGTAAAACTCGACAACCTGATCTTCGCGATCAACACCGACGCTTCGGTGCGCGTGCAGAAGCTCAAGGCTGGTGAATGCCAGGTCACCCTGCATCCGCGCCCTGCCGATGTTGAAGCGCTGAAGACCGATCCAAAGCTGCAACTGATCTCCAAGCCCGGCTTCAACCTCGGCTACATCGCCTACAACGTTCGGCACAAACCGTTTGACCAGCTCGAAGTGCGTCAGGCGCTGGACATGGCGGTGAATAAACAGGGGATTCTCAACGCTGTTTATCAAGGCGCCGGCCAACTGGCCGTCAACGCCATGCCACCGACCCAGTGGTCTTACGACGACACGATCAAAGACGCAGCCTACAACCCGGAAAAAGCCAAAGAGCTGCTCAAGGCTGCCGGCGTCAAAGAAGGCACCGAGATCACCCTGTGGGCAATGCCGGTACAGCGTCCGTACAACCCGAACGCCAAACTGATGGCCGAAATGCTCCAGGCTGACTGGGCGAAAATCGGTCTGAAAGTGAAGATCGTCAGCTATGAATGGGGCGAGTACATCAAGCGCACCAAGAACGGCGAGCACGACATCAGCCTGATCGGCTGGACCGGTGACAACGGTGACCCGGACAACTGGCTCGGCACGCTTTACAGCTGCGACGCCATTGGCGGCAACAACTACTCCATGTGGTGCGATCCGGCTTACGACAAGCTGATCAAAGAGGCCAAGGTCGTCACCGACCGCGACCAGCGCACCACGCTCTATAAACAGGCCCAGCAGTTGCTCAAGCAGCAAGTGCCGATCACGCCTGTCGCCCACTCGACGGTCAACCAGCCGTTAAGCACCCGGGTCGAAGGGTTCAAGGTGAGCCCCTTCGGCCGCAACGTGTTCTCGGGTGTCAGTATCGATTAACCCAACCGATTAGCCGCAATACTGAGGGGGGCCGTCTATCCCCCTCACGCAAGCGCTTTGCCAAAATTCGCCAATCCGGCATTTTGCAAACGTTTGCGGTGTGTGAATAAGTTCTAAACCAATAACCGGCCAACCCAAAAAAGCCGGCATAAAAAGAAAGTAAAGGAGCTTCACCCATGAAACTGAGCAGCACCGCGATACTGGCCCTGGCCATCAGCAGCATCACCGCCACGGCATACGCAGAACCTGTAAGTCAGGAGTTCGTCCCTACCACATTGGCCGGCAGTAGCGCCCAAAGCGAGGCCAAGGGTTTTATCGATGGACAAAGCCTGGGCGGCACAACCCGTAACTGGTACGCCAACGAACTGAAGCGTCGTGATGACACCTTCAGCTACGTGAAGAACAGCGACAAGAACACTTCGCCATTGGTCAAGACACCGACCCAGCGTCGTATCAACTGGGTGCAAGGCACCATCGTCAACTACACCTCGGGCTTCACCCAAGGCACCGTTGGCGTCAGCACTGAAGTGGCGGCGTACAACGCCATCGTTCTGGACGGTGATCGCAAGAACATCGCTGGCGGCTCCAACCGTACCCTGGCGGACTCCGACGGCGACGCCGTAGACCAGTGGAGCAAACTGGGTCTGGCCAACGTCAAGTTCCGTGTGTCCAACACCACGCTGACCGCGGGCCGCCAGAACTTCAGCACGCCGATCGTCGACGTCATCGGTAACCGTCCGCTGCCTTCGAGCTTCGAAGGTATCAGCCTGCACAGCGAAGAACTCAACAACCTGTCGTTCGACCTGGCCGGCTTCGACCGCGTCTCGCCACGTACCGAACAGAGCCTGTCGAAATTCCGCTCCGAATACGGCGCCAACGGCGAAGAAACCGACAAGGTCTACACCGCTGGCGTGAACTACCAGCCGCTGAAGAGCCTGAAAACCAGCTTGTACGTCGCCAACGTCGAAGACTTCTGGAACCAGTACTACTTCGGCGGCACCCACGAACTGGGTGATAGCCAGGTGCTGAGCCTGACCACCGGTCTGAACTACTACAAGACCGTCGACGAAGGCAAAAAGTTGATGGGCAACATCGACAACGACACCTACTCGCTGTCGTTGGGTCTGACTCACCAGGCCCACAGCCTGACCTTCTCGTACCAGGAAGTTAACGGTAACGAGTACTTCGACTACCTGCACGAAACCAACGGCATCTATCTGGCCAACTCCCTGCTGTCGGACTTCAACGGCCCGAACGAGAAATCCTTCCAGATCGCCTACGGCATCAACATGGCCGAGTACGGCGTACCAGGCCTGAAGTTCAACATCTATCAGGCACGCGGCTGGGGCATCGACGGTACTCACTACCGCGGCACTGCCTACACCGATCCGGGAGCCAAGCGAGGCGACCTGAGCCTGATGGATGGTGAGACCCATTACGAATACGGCGTCGGGGCTTCCTACGCAGTACAAAGCGGTCCACTCAAGGCCACCGCCATTCGTGCGACATACACCACTCACCGCGCCAGCGAAAACCAGGCTGATGGCAACATCAACGAGTTCCGTCTCGTGACCACGATTCCATTCAACATCCTGTAAAAAACGCCAACCGACGGCTGACTCATGATGAGTCGGCCGTTCGGTTTTTTGTCTTCAACCGATTGCAGAGGGTTATCGATGAAAATGCTTCCCCTACGTGCGGCCGTCGCTGCCGCGTTGTTGAGCGCCGCCATCGGCGTCTCGGCCAAACCCTTGGTGGTCTGCACCGAAGCCAGTCCGGAAGGCTTCGACATGGTCCAGTACACAACTGCAGTCACGGGCGATGCGGTATCCGAAACCATCTTCAACCGTCTGGTGGGCTTCAAGCCCGGCACCACTGAAGTCATCCCGTCACTGGCCGACTCCTGGGAGATCAGCGATGACGGCCTGAGCTACACGTTTCACCTGCGCAAAGGTGTCAAGTTTCACACCACCGAATACTTCAAGCCGACCCGCGACCTGAACGCCGACGACGTGGTCTGGAGCTTCCAGCGTCAGCTGGACCCGAACCATCCGTGGCACAAGCAGTCGAGCGTGGGCTTCCCCTACTTTGAAAGCATGGGTTTCAAGGAACTGCTGAAAAACGTCGAGAAAGTCGACGACAACACGGTCAAATTTACCCTGACCCGCCGCGAAGCGCCGTTCCTGGCCGACATTGCCATGGCGTTCTCCTCGATCTACTCCGCCGAGTACGCCGACCAGTTGCTCAAGGCTGGCAAGCAAGCCGACCTGAACAACAAACCCGTCGGCACCGGCCCGTTCATCTTCCAGCGTTATGCCAAGGATGCCCAGGTACGCTTCAAGGCCAACCCGGAGTATTTCCGTGGCAAGCCACCGGCCGACGCGTTGATTCTGGCAATCGCCACCGACAACAACGTGCGCCTGCAAAAGCTCAAGGCCAACGAGTGCCAGATCGCGCTGTATCCGAAACCGGATGACATCCCGAGCATCAAGAAAGACAGCAATCTGAAGGTCGATGAACTGAACGCGATGACCGTTTCGTACATCGCCATGAACACCCAACACAAATACATGAGCGACGTGCGCGTGCGTAAGGCGATCGATATCGCCTTCGACAAAGCCGCTTACGTCAATGCACTGTTCGGCAAGGGCAACGCGACCGTCGCGGTCAACCCGTACCCGGACACCCTGCTCGGTTACAACAACGAACTGAAGAATCCGCCACGCGACCTCGACAAGGCTCGCGCCCTGCTCAAGGAAGCCGGGGTTCCAGAAGGCACCACGTTTACCCTGTTTACCCGCAACGGCGGTGGTCCGACCAACCCGAACCCGATGCTCGGCGCACAAATGATGCAGGCTGACCTGGCGAAAGTCGGGATCAAGATCGACATCCGTGTGATGGAATGGGGCGAGATGCTTAAACGCGCCAAGGCCGGCGAGCACGACATGGTCTCGGCCGGATGGGCGGGCGACAACGGCGACCCGGATAACTTCCTGACGCCTATGCTCAGTTGCGAAGCGGCCAAGAACGGCGAAAACTACGCGCGCTGGTGCAGCGAGAAGTTCCAGGCGCTGATCGACGAAGCACGAGCTAAAGTAGATCCGGCCGAACGCGCCAAGCTGTATGAACAAGCCCAGGTGATCTTTAACCAGGATCAACCATGGATCAGCATGGCCCACACGCGGATGTTTACTGCAATGCGCAACAACGTAGAGGGCTATCACATCAGCCCCCTGACAACTAATAACTTCGCCACTACCCAGGTGAAGTAGATAAGAAACTCCCGGCCTCCCTGACCCCAGGGAAGCCGGGCACGCCTAACCGGCTGATGAGGTACCACACAAGATGTTTAGTTTTATTGCCCGCCGACTGGGGTTGTTGATCCCCACGTTTTTCGGCATCACCTTGCTGACTTTCGCGTTGATTCGCATGATTCCGGGCGACCCCGTGGAAGTGATGATGGGCGAACGTCGGGTCGACCCCGAAATGCACGCTCAGGCAATGGAACGCCTAGGTCTGAACAAACCGTTGTATGCCCAGTATCTGGACTACATCGGCAAACTGGCCCACGGCGATCTCGGCGAATCCCTGCGTACCCGTGAGAGCGTATGGACCGAGTTCACCTCCCTTTTCCCGGCGACCCTGGAACTGTCCATGGCCGCCCTGCTGTTCGCCGGCATTCTGGGCCTCTTGGCCGGGGTGATCGCGGCACTCAAACGAGGATCCCTGTTCGACCACGGGGTGATGGGCATCTCCCTGGCGGGGTATTCGATGCCGATCTTCTGGTGGGGCCTGATCCTGATCATGTTCTTCTCGGTGAGCCTGGGCTGGACGCCGGTTTCCGGGCGGATCGACCTGCTCTACGACATCGAGCCACGCACCGGTTTCATGTTGATCGATACGCTGCTGGCCGATGACGTCGGCGCGTTCTTCGATGCGCTGCATCACCTGATTCTGCCGGCCATCGTGCTCGGCACCATTCCACTGGCAGTGATCGCGCGGATGACCCGTTCGTCGATGCTCGAAGTGCTGCGCGAAGACTACATCCGCACCGCCAAGGCCAAAGGCCTGTCGCCGTCGCGCGTAGTGTTCGTCCACGGTCTGCGCAACGCGCTGATTCCGGTACTGACCGTGGTCGGCCTGCAAGTCGGCACCCTGCTGGCCGGTGCAGTCCTGACCGAAACCATTTTCTCCTGGCCCGGCATCGGTAAATGGCTGATCGAAGCCATCGGTGCCCGGGACTACCCGGTTGTGCAAAACGGCATCCTGTTAATCGCCTGCCTGGTGATTCTGGTCAACTTCGTAGTGGACATCCTCTACGGCTTTGCCAACCCACGCATCCGTCATCAGCGCTGAGATCATGACCATGACCACTCCAACTCCAGCGGTAGCAGTCGATCAAAGCCTGCTGTATCCGTCCCCGTACAAAGAATTCTGGCAAGCCTTCTCCAAGAACAAAGGCGCGGTTGCCGGCCTGCTGTTCATGCTGCTGATCATCTTCTGCGCGCTGTTCGCGCCGTGGGTTGCGCCGCATAACCCGAGCGAGCAATACCGTGACTTCCTGCTGACGCCGCCGGCGTGGCTTGAAGGCGGGCAGATGCAGTTTTTGCTCGGTACCGATGAACTGGGTCGCGACCTGCTGTCGCGTCTGATCCAGGGTTCGCGCCTGTCGCTGCTGATCGGCTTGTCGTCGGTGGTGATGTCGCTGATCCCGGGGATTCTGCTTGGTCTGTTCGCCGGCTTCTTCCCGAAGATGATTGGCCCGACCATCATGCGTCTGATGGACATCATGCTGGCCCTGCCGTCCTTGCTGCTGGCTGTGGCGATCGTCGCCATCCTCGGCCCTGGACTGATCAACACCGTGATCGCTATCGCTGTGGTGTCCTTGCCGTCCTACGTACGTCTGACCCGTGCAGCCGTGATGGGCGAACTGAACCGCGACTACGTGACCGCCGCGCGCCTGGCCGGTGCCGGTCTGCCACGCCTGATGTTCATCACCGTGCTGCCGAACTGCATGGCGCCGCTGATCGTTCAGGCAACCTTGAGCTTCTCCTCGGCGATTCTCGATGCCGCCGCCCTGGGCTTCCTCGGCCTTGGCGTACAACCGCCAACCCCTGAGTGGGGCACCATGCTGGCCTCGGCCCGCGACTACATCGAACGCGCCTGGTGGGTGGTGAGCCTGCCCGGTTTGACCATTTTGCTCAGCGTGCTGGCAATCAACCTGATGGGCGACGGTCTGCGCGATGCGCTGGACCCGAAACTCAAGAACGCCGCCTGAGGAGATTCCAATGTCACTGTTAGAAATCAAGAATCTCAACGTTCGTTTCGGCGACAAGACGGCTACGCCCGTTGTTGATGGACTCGACCTGAAAGTCGACAAAGGCGAAGTGCTGGCCATCGTTGGCGAATCGGGTTCGGGTAAATCCGTGACCATGATGGCGCTGATGGGGCTGATTGAGCATCCCGGCATCGTGACCGCCGACTCGCTCAGCTTTGACGGCAAAGACATGCTCAAACTGAGCAATCGTCAACGTCGGCAAATCGTCGGCAAAGACTTGTCGATGGTGTTCCAGGATCCGATGACCGCGCTCAACCCGAGCTACACCGTCGGTTTCCAGATCGAAGAAGTGCTGCGCCTGCACCTGAAAATGTCCGGCAAGCAAGCGCGCAAACGTGCGATCGAACTGCTGGAAAAAGTTGAAATCCCAGGCGCCGCGAGCCGTATGGACGCCTACCCGCATCAACTTTCGGGCGGTATGAGCCAGCGTGTTGCAATCGCCATGGCGATTGCCGGAGAACCGAAACTGCTGATCGCGGATGAGCCGACCACGGCACTCGACGTGACGATTCAGGCACAGATCATGGATCTGCTGCTGGCGTTGCAGAAAGAACAGAACATGGGTCTGGTGCTGATCACCCACGACCTCGCCGTCGTGGCCGAAACCGCCCAGCGCGTGTGCGTGATGTACGCAGGGCAAGCCGTTGAAGTCGGTCAGGTGCCACAACTGTTCGACATCCCGGCGCACCCGTACAGCGAAGCGCTGCTCAAGGCGATTCCGGAACACAGCCAGGGCGCCGAGCGCCTGGCGACGCTGCCGGGCATCGTCCCGGGCCGTTACGACCGTCCGCAGGGTTGCCTGCTGTCGCCACGCTGCCCGTACGTGCAAGACAGCTGCCGCACGCAGCGTCCGACCCTTGATCCGAAAAGCAACAGCCTCGCCCGCTGCTTCTACCCGCTGAACCAGGAGGTGGCGTAATGGCCGTCGTACTTACCGCCCGCGACCTGACCCGTCACTACGAAGTCTCCCGTGGCCTGTTCAAGGGCCACGCGACCGTGCGCGCCCTCAACGGTGTGTCGTTCGAACTGGAGGCCGGCAAGACCCTCGCGGTTGTCGGCGAGTCGGGCTGCGGCAAATCCACCCTCGCCCGCGCCCTGACCCTGATTGAAGAACCGTCGTCCGGTTCCTTGAAAATCGCCGGCCAGGAAGTGGCCGGCGCCGACAAGGCCCAGCGCAAGCAACTGCGCAAAGACGTGCAGATGGTGTTCCAGAGCCCGTACGCGTCGTTGAACCCACGGCAGAAAGTCGGTGACCAACTCGGTGAGCCGCTGCTGATCAACACCAACCTGTCCGCCGCCGAACGTCGCGAAAAAGTCCAGGCGATGATGAAGCAGGTCGGCTTGCGTCCCGAGCACTACCAGCGTTATCCGCACATGTTCTCCGGCGGTCAGCGCCAGCGGATCGCCCTCGCTCGCGCGATGATGCTGCAACCGAAAGTGCTGGTGGCGGACGAGCCGACTTCGGCGCTGGACGTGTCGATTCAGGCGCAGGTGCTGAACCTGTTCATGGATCTGCAGCAGGAGTTCAACACCGCCTACGTGTTCATCTCGCACAACCTGGCGGTAGTGCAACACGTGGCCGATGACGTGATGGTGATGTACCTCGGTCGCCCGGTGGAAATGGGCCCGAAAAACGACATCTACGAACGCCCTCTGCACCCGTACACCCAGGCGTTGCTGTCGGCGACCCCGACCATTCACCCGGACCCGAACAAGCCGAAAATCAAAATCGTCGGCGAATTGCCCAACCCGCTGAACCCGCCGCCGGGCTGTGCGTTCCACAAGCGCTGCCCGTATGCCACCGAGCGTTGCAGCACTGAAGAGCCGGCCCTGCGCCCTCTCGACAACCGCCAAGTGGCTTGCCACTACGCGGAGCAATTCCTCGACGGCGCGGCGTAAGCAAAACCGGCGAACGGCACAAAACCTGTCGGAGCTGTTGAGTGAAACGAGACTGCGATCTTCTGATTTTTACAATCAAGATCAAAAGATCGCAGCGTACCGCAGCTCCTGCAGGGATCGTGTTGCGTTCGGACATTACGCGTTAACCCAACCCTTTCCACACCGATTGCGCATCAGTCGAGGTAGAAGGGGTTTGCTTTTTCGACCCGGCGTTCGAACCACGCCATCACGATACGCTTCGTGAACCTGCACACTTGAGGAGCAAGACTTTGGACAAGGAACTTCCAACCGATTTTGATCAATACGTTGAGATGTTGACGCGTTTGAGCAAGAAAAACGGCTTGACCCTGGGCCGGCTCAACCGTGAAGAACTCGCCGTCATCCTGCTTTACGTCAGTACTGCGCTGACGCCTGGCAAAAGCTATAGCGAGCGAGAAGCGACTACCGCGCTGGATCATTGGCGAGCACAGTTCGCGCCGATGCTGCGCAGTGATGTCGTCGAGTTGCGGCGGACCTTGATCGACGCTCGCTACTGGACTCGAGATCCCGACGGTCGCGGCTATGAACTGGAGCCGACATTGGCAGCCGATGCGCTGTTCAACCGACTTGTCGAGGAGCGTATTGAGTTCCGTATTGCCGAAACCCTGCAGTTGGCTGCTCGCGAGCGCGAAGAACGCAAGAAAGCAGCTCTGCAAAGCTGAGCGGATCTGAACTGGATTGAGGAAGCCTGCTGATGCAGGCTTTTTCGATAGAGGCTCGCAGGCTTGCGAATCAATGCTCAGCCGTTGGAAGCCCAACGCCGGGGGTCAGGAATGAAATCCTCGATGCGAGTACAGCCCCCCGTTTGCAGGCATTTTTCAACGAACAGCTTGCCGACCACAAGATCCAGAACCCCCAATCCAAACGGCGAGAAAATCAGCGGCCGGGTACGGTCGATCCGTTGCGGGTGGGTCAGGACGCTGGCGAGCGTGCCATTTACAAACGAACGATCACCATACTTCTGCTCAGCGAGGTGGGGCGATGTATTGGCTTTCATGCAGTGCTCGACGTCGTCGAACATGTTGAAAGAGCGCCAGATAATGTCAGGGCAGATATCACGCAGCGAGACATTCAGAATGACTTGCCCCGGCGCAAAGACATCGTCTCCCGACACATACGGCTCACCGGCATTGGTGGCGAAAACGACGATATCCGCCGAACGAATGGCCGTCTTCACATCGTCGACCAACAGCACGTCCGGGCAGCCTTCAACCTGTACATGACGACGCAGTTCATTGGCTGAGCCCGGGTCCAGATCGCACACGGTGATCTGCTCGAACGCCCAGCCGTCAGCCTTGAAGAAATCGAAGATTGCCCGCGAAATGACACCCGCCCCCACAAACGTGATTTTCACTGGTGCCCGGGGATCCACCGACAACGTTCTGGCAGCGACAACCGCAGACGCCGCCGTTCGTGCCGCACTGATTTGCGAGGCCTCCAGGCACGCGACCGGATAGCCCGTTTCGTAATCATTCAACAGCAGCACAGCGGAAGCTCGCTGCAGGTTGCGCTCGATGTTTTTGGGATAACTGGCGATCCACTTGATGCCTGAAATCGGTGAGTCGTTTGAAATGGCGGCGGGCAAGGCAATGATCCGATCTGACTGACGTTCGGGAAACCTCAGGAAGTAGCTGTCGGGATTATTGGTCAGCCCGGCATCGTGCTGCAGGTAGGTTGTTTCAACCAACCGGATAATTTCCCTGCGCAACGCGGGCATCAATGCGGCAATTTGCGCGCCGGAAACAATGGTCAACGGATGAGATGACATTCTACGAACCTTCCATGGAGATATTTATTGAACAGCGGCGTGGCTTGACGCCTCGGGATCACGGCTGGGTTGCACCTCACTCAGGCGACTGAACCGCTCAAGCGTTTCGATCAGCAGATGCTTGAGCATCGCCATGTCTCCTGCACTGATCCGATCGGCCTGATACTGCAGCTTGATAAACGAGTGCTCACTGGAGACCGGTACCCACAAGAACAGCGGCCAGGGTTGGTAGTCCGGCAACTGGACTTGCGATACCGTGACGTTTTCCAGATTCCAGCTTTCGAACGGGCTTTCCGCGCCGATGTGAATGGGCAGACTCTCCGTGATCCCACCTACGGTCATCATGTCGCCGATGGACAGACTGACGTTTTCGAAGGTTTCGTAGAGAGCGTCCGCCACACTCAGGATCTGCGCCTGCAGCACCAACGCCGAGTCGACACGTATCCGCAACGGAATCCGTGCAGACAAATACGACACGACCGTTTGTGTGCCCTCTTCCCATCGTGGCGTCACATTGGTCTGGATCAGCAAATCATCCAAAGAACAAAACCGGGCCAGCGCGATGGAGGCGGCGGCGGTATAAACCACAAAAGGCGTGACATCCAGCGCGTTGCAAAGCTGATTGAGGGCCTCGTGGGTTTCCCTGGACGGTGTGATCACATCGAATATCGATTTTGCCTGTGCACTCTCTGCGACGCTCAAGTCAGGAATGCGCGGTATTTTTGCGTCCCTCAGGTAGTCTCGCCAGAACTGCACCTGGCGTTGGCGTTCTTCGGGTTTCAACGGTGCGACGAGGATTTCATGATCGAAGCTCAAGGTTGGCAGCAGCGGTTCTGCGACGCCGTGCAGCGCCCGGTTGTAGGCATTCCCCAGGTCATCCAGGATCACCTCCAGAGACCATGAGTCGACCACAATGTGATGGATGATCAGGGCGAGCAGGTATCGCTCGTGATCGACCGGATTCAAATAGGCCCTGAACGGTATGTCGGTTTTCAGATCGAGCGGGATCTGACACAGCGCTTCGATGTTTGCATCCAGTCGGGACATCTCGAACGATTCGCTGCCGACCCGCAGAACATCCTGCACCGCCGCCTGAGGAAAGCGTCGAACCCCCTCAGCGGTTTCGCGAAACAACGAATTCAGTTGTTCGTGACGATTGACCACGGCATCGACCGCGCGGCTGAACGCAGAAACGTCCAATTCACCCTCAAGGACGAAGCCGATGCTCACGCAAGCTGTCTGCGGGAGATCGTAGGCGTTCGACGCGTTCCAGTAATATTGTTGGTAGGGATTGAGTCCTTTGCCCGCCATCTTTCAAGCCTCGATCAAACATGCCATTTGCGACAAGGTCGGCGCACCGAACACACGCTTCAGCGGAATCTGAATTCCGCTGCGCTTCATCAACGCCACCAGCCGCATGGCCAACAGAGAATTCCCCCCGAGGGCAAAAAAATTGGCGTCGCGGTCTTCAACCGGCTGACCGAGAATCTGTGCCCAGATCAACGCCAGGGTTTGCTCATGGGGAGTCAGCGCGCCCCCGCAGGCAGCGCTTTGCGGCACGGCTTGCAATTGAGCGATCAACGCTGCCCTATCGATCTTGCCGGCCGGATTTCGCGGCAGTTCTTCCAATACAAGGATGGCTGCAGGCATAAAGTAATTGGGCAAGTCACGGGCAATCCGGTCTCGCAGGGTGGACTCCAGCGCAACGGCTTCAGTGCCGGTCGAAGGCACGACAAACAGCGCAATTCTCACCCCCGACAAGCCGGCGTCGATACTGCAGGCGTGGCAGCTTTGGACTAGCCCGGAACCCCTGACGCAGGCTTCGATTTCGGCCAGCTCGACCCGATTGCCGTTTATCTTAAGCAGATCATCCTTGCGACCTTCGAAGAGAATGTCGCCATCGGCATTACGCCTGGCAAAATCGCCCGTGCGGAAAAAGCGCTCCGGCGCAAGGGCGGCGCCCTCGACGAAACGTGCCGCCGTCAGGTCTGCCAGTCCCAGGTAACCGCTCGCGACGCTCACGCCGCCAATGTAGATTTCACCCACCTCGCCAATGCCGGCCTCTTCCATCTGTTCGTTGAGGACATGCACGGTGACATTGGCAAACGCCTGACCGATATTGGCGGGCGATGTGTCGGCACGACATAACTTGACGGTTGTCGCGACCGTTGCCTCGGAAGGGCCGTAGGCGTTGAGCAACCGGGTTTTTCCGGCCCAGTTGGCAATCACGTCCTGGCTGCATCGCTCGCCTGCGACCACCAGCGTGGACACGCTGACGGGTAGATCGGTCGGTAGCAGCGACACCAGGGAAGGAGGCAGGGTGACGACGTCGATATGACGATGGCACAACAGGTTCTGCAGACCGTCGAAATCCCGCAGTTCGTGATCCGCAACGGCCACCAGGCACCCACCGGCAAACAGTGTCATCGCCACTTCAGCAATGATCGCATCAAAGCAGACCGGAGAAAACATCAGTACCCGGCTTCCCCGGGCGATGCCATAGGTCAGTGCATGGCGGGCCAGATTCGCGATGCCGCGGTGCGGTACCAGAACCCCTTTGGGTTGCCCGGTAGAGCCGGAAGTAAAAATGATATAGGCAAGCGCATGGGGAGATATCGCTGGAGCAGAGAAATGCGACGTTGCCGCGGATTGCAGAACCTCGCCAAGCGTAATGGCCTCCACACCCGCGAGCGCAGCGTTCGAAGTCAGGGCGGTGGCGTCCGATAACAGCACCCGGACAGGTCGAGCCATTTCAAACTGGGCAGACAACCGGGCGCAGGCAGCGTCGTGTTCAAACAGGAAGAAGGCCGCGCCGCTTTTCATGACACCGAGCATCGCGACCAGCAAGTCTCTGCCCCGTGGACAGCCCACAGCAACCATTGCCCCCACAGCGACGCCCTGTTCAATCAGGTACGCCGCCACCCGATCGCTTTGCGTATCAATGTCCGTATAGCTGTAGAGGTAACCGCCGCAATCTATCGCCGGGCTATTGCCCAACGCTTGAACGGACTGTCGCCAGAGATCGAGAAAAACCTGCGTCTCGGTAACACCCTCGGGCGGAAAAAGAAGTTCTGACAAGATAGGATCCTTCCAATCAAAGAGAAGAGCGTCGGGCACACCCCGTCGACATCAGCCCACCAGAGCGTGCTGATACAACTGGCTGCCAAAGTTGGCGTCACACCATTTGTCCGAGTAAATCGTTTCCAGATAGCGCTCGCCCATATCAGGGCTGATCACGACCACTTCGTCACCCGCGGGGATCTGGTTCCAAAGGCGTTTTACCGCGGCCAGCACCGTCCCCGTCGAGCCACCGACCAGCAGCCCGTAATCCAGTGCAATGCTGCGGCACATGCGGATCGTTTCGACCTCATCGACGAACTCGATGTGCTCAACCAGTTCGCGATCAAGAATCTCGGGGCGCCGGCTCGTCCCCAACCCGGGGATCAAACGCTTCTTCGCCACTTCCTGGAAGTTGATCGAGCCGACGGTATCGACCGCGATCAGTTTCACCTTCGGGGCGTTGTCTCGCAGATACTGCGCACAACCAATGAGGGTGCCGGTGGTTCCAGCGCCAACAAACAGCCATTTGCACTGCGGCAGCCGCTCGAAGATTTCCGGTGCCGTCCGGTTGTAGTGCGCCAGAGGGTTGGCCGGGTTTGCATATTGGTTGGTCCAGAAGTATCTCGGATCCTTGCGAATCTTTTCCTGGATCAGGGCAATACGCGCGCCCAGAAAACCACCGTTGCCATCACGGGTCTCGCAGATAATCACCTCGGCGCCATACGCCTTCATCAGGTTGATGCTGACCTGATTGACATTAGGGTCCGTGACGCAAGTAAACGGATAGCCCCGCTGTGCACAGACGATCGACAGTGCGACTCCCAGGTTTCCTGAACTGGATTCGATAACTTTTCGCCCGGGGGACAGATGCCCCAGTTTTTCACTTTCCTCTATCAGGGAAATGGCTGTCTTGAGTTTTATCGAACCGGCCGGATTCAGCCCCTCGAGCTTCAGGTATACCGGCACATCGCCGATAAAGTTGTCCAGCTTATGAAACTGATTCGCACTGTAAACTTGCTTCATGCTCAAGGTTTCCATTTCCAAGAGAGGACAGTAGAGCCAGTTCAAGAACAATCCTTTCTTGAAGATCGGCCATTTGGGCTACGCTGAATTTTTCGTGGTTGAAGTTGAGTTCGATCAGGAAGTCGTCTGCCGGAACCAGCCCGAGCACCAGCGCAAACTCCGAGCGCTCGACCCACTGCAGGTTGCTCAGACGATATCGATCACCGGCCGGCAGGTTGTCCTGGAGTTCGAAGTTCTCCACCACTAACACGGTGTTGAAGAGTTCCTCCTCCTGACCCAAGCCCGAAGCGCTCTTGAAGTGGCTCATCGCGACATGCCCTTCTTCCTGAAGGACGGCGTTGCGACGCTGCAACTCGCGCACGCCCGAGATAGTCGATGCAGCCGCCACATCAACCTTGCAAGGCACGATCGAGGTCATCAGGCCAATGATGTCGGCGGCCCCTTCAAGGTCGGTCGGTCTTCCTGAAATGGCCCAGCCGAAAACAGCTGTGTCATGGCCCGTGTGTTGCGCAAGGATCCGCGCCCACATGCACTGAAAGACGACGGCAACGGTGACGCCATGGTCAATACAGAACCGCTCGATAGCGCGCGACAGGTCCCGACCCAGCGTGAAGCGATAAGCACGATGATCGACAGCCGCGCAAGCTTGATACGCCAGCGGGCTGATGAACGCGCAGGGCTTGATACCCGCCAGATAGTCGCGCCAGAACGGGCGGTTCTCACGCGGTTCCTGGTGTGCCAGCCACTCGATGTAGTCGCGATAGACACGACCGAAAGTGGGTGCCGGTTGAACGCCAGCGATCAGGTCATCGTATAGGGCAAACAGCTCTTTGATGACTCTGGCGACGCACCAGCCATCCAGCAGGATGTGGTGATAGGTCCAGATGAGCTTGTGCGTATTCGGGTCAGCGGACAGCAAGGTGAAGCGTGTCAGTGCCGGCGTTTCGAGATCGAATCCGCGGGCGCGGTCGTTTTCCATCACTCGGTCGAACAATGCCGGATCGTCATTGCCCTTGATGACCGACCAGTTGCATTGATGCTCCGCGGCCACATACTGCACCGGCCCCGATACCGCATCCCAGTAGAACCCACTGCGCAGGATCGGATGGCGCTCAGTCATCAAGCGCCAGGCTCGCTCCAGTGACCGGAGATCGATCTCGCCATGGATATCCAGGATGTACTGCAGAATGTAGGTATCGTCGTCGCTCATCAAATGCTGAAACAGGATGCCCTTTTGGGTCGGAGCCAAGGGATAGATATCCTCAGGCACGGCACCCGCGTGACTGATCAGCGCGCGCAACTCATCGTCCGTCAGATCGGCGTCAGGGTAGTCGGACGGCACGCGGACCTGAGATGCACGGCAGCAATGCACAATGATCTCGTCCAGCGCTGCGCAATAGCGCGACGCAATATCCTCGACATCCTCTGCAGAGACGATGGCCTCATCGAAATGCCAGTCAATCTCGAAACGTCCCTGGGCAATACGCGCTTCAATTTCCAGCGCATGCTGACGTCCGTTTCGCGGATCGACCGATACCTGATCGACAAGACTCAGCACCTGAGCCGATGGCATAGAGACATTCGGGTCATCAAAGGACACGTGGTCCCATTGCCCCAGATAGTTGAATTGCACCATCGGTTCGCAGCGTGGAACCACCGATGCCTCATCAAACAGGTAACGCAGCAAGCCATAGCCGATGCCGCGTTGCGGGATCTGTGCCAGCGTGCGTTTTGTCTGCTGGATCAACCGATCCAGTTCACCCTGCGGATCCTCAAGACAGACCGGAAACACGGACGTGAACCAGCCAACCGTGCGGGATATATCAACACCTTCAAGAACGTTTTCACGACCATGCCCCTCGAGGTTGATGGCGATGGCGTTTTTGCCTTGCCAGCCGGAAAACGCGCGCACCAGTGCTGAAATCAGGATGTCATTGATGCGCGTGTTATAGGCGGCGGGCACATCACGCACCAATGCGTTGGTCTGAGCGACACTCACCCCCCGGGAAACCGTTCGGGCACAGCGTGAAGCCTGCTTGTGCGGATCAAAGGGCGCGCCAGAGGGAATCTTCTCGACCACTTCGGACCAATATGCCGTCTGCGCCAACACCTCACTTTTGAAGGCTTGCCCATCGCGGGTGAGCTGCTGCGCCCAGCTTCGAAACGACGTGACGGAGGTCGCGAGGGCAGTTCCGGCGAATACGTTGAGAACGTCCTCAACCAGAATACGCAGGGACACACCATCCACCACGAGGTGGTGAACCAGCACCACCAAAAGAGCCGCATCATTGTCGGGGGTACGGAAGAGCACCACGCGAAGCAGGTCACCTGCAGCCAGGTCAAGGCTTTGCTGGCAGTCACTCAAGCTCTGACGAATATCATCGAGCCCTTGCTCGACCGTGCCGCTCAATGGCACGACCTTGCAACTGTTCTGCCCATCGACAGGTCGCGCAGGGATGGTCTGCACATAACCCTCGGCGCCAACCTTGAACTGGGCGCTGAGTACCGGATAGTGCTCGAGTATTTTTTGCGTTGCCGCAACCAGCGTCTGCGTCGGAACGCAACGGTGCAACTCGATGGCTGTCCCCAGACACCAGTGGTTCGGATTGACCAGTGGTTGCTCCGCGAACCATCGCTGCACCGGTACCAGTGATGTCGGGCCGATGGCTGGAATGCTTTGCGCGCCGTGAGGGTTATCCAGATACCGGACAGCCCGAGCGATTTCGGCAAGTGACCGACTGGCAAAAATTCGATCCAGGTCAATCGCCATGGCGTCCCGTCTCAGACGTGCGATCAACTGAAGCGCACTGATCGAGTCGCCCCCCGAAGAAAAGAAGTTGTGGTGCAATTCCAGTGCGTCATTGCCGATGATCTCGCGAGCAGCAGCGAGAACGGGGGCATCAAAGGATGAATGCTCAGACGGCATTGGCACAGGCGGAGTGACCGCAGGTGATGCAATAGCCGTCGATACCACCTTCCAGCTTTGCCATGCCTGCAATGGAGCGTCGGGATTGCACAGGTAGGTCAGTGCACTCAGGAACTGCTCGGACAGTGCCGCAGCTCGTTCCCGGGAAACACGCTCCGGATCCCAGATGAAATCCATGGAAACGCTATCGCCGCGGCTGAGCACCTCGACGGCAAACGGAAATTCGGTAAGGTCCGTTACGTGAGTGAGTTCAACGCGGTTACCGGCACTTTCAAGCGTGGCCCAATCCGCCAGTGTCTCGACGTTGAGCACGGTATCAAAGGCTTCATTGGCAAAACGTGAGCGGGTGCTGGTCAGCACCTCGTTCATCGCGACCGACTCGAATCGCAGCAACTCTGCAATACGGCGGCTGACGTCCTGCAGGCTGACCTCGGCACGGTCCTCTGGATACAGTGCAATGGGCATTGGCAGCGTATTGGCGTACATACCGAAATCATCCAGCCCGACGCCCGTCTCCGCCCGCCCCGATACAATCATGCCGAACAGTTGGTGCTGTCCACCGCATACGGCATTCAAGGCCATGGCCCAGGCAGTGGCGGCGACGGCGGAGATCCTGACCCCGGTGCGCACGCACAGGCTCCCGATCGCCTGCGTCAGATCTGTCGCCAGACGTTTGCGCAAGCGCACATGCTGTACCGACGCCTGGCTCGGCTGATCGGAGCCGTCGGAGACACAGACAGGCCCCTCGAAAGGCGCGAGCAGATCGGCCCAGAACAACTGGTCCGTTGCGTGCAGATGAAATTTTTCCGGGTCGGCGATGTAGGTGGAGTATGCGTCCTGCGCAGCAGGCTGGCCGCCGAATACTTCACTCATCAAGGGAAAGATCGAAGCCCCATCGACAATCAGGTGGTGAGCGCTTAACACAAGCTGATATTCGTCGTCTGCGAGCTTGAACAAGTGCAATCGATAAAGCGCTGGTTGCTCCAGAACGAATCCAGCCTGTCTCTCCACGCGAAGAAACGTTTCCAGAAACGTGCGTTGCTCGCCGTCGCTCAAGTGCGAAAGATCGGATTGCGCCCAGCGCAACGGAGCGTCTTCGACAACGACTCGAACCGGCTGACTGGACGGATCGAGAATGAAGGCGCTGCGCAACAGCTCGTGACGTTGATGGACCTTGTGCCAGCCCGCTTCGAGCGCCGCCCCGCCATCGAGCATCGTCAACCGGAATGAATACTGCAGGATGTAAGTACTGCGATGCCGAGAGCGCAGAGACTGAACGAAAATCCCTCTTTGCGCAGGTGACATCGGTAGAAACGACGAAGCCTCAATTACGGAATGCGACCGGACGTTTTCGCATGGGGTCTGCGCAGGAACTGTCGCGACGCTTCGGTTGCGAGCCGCCTTGAGCAACCCCAGGGTAGTCGGATTGCGAAAGACCTCTCCCAGCGTGAACACCTGACCTGAGGCTTTTGCCCGCGCTATGAATTGCAGAGCGAGAATGGAGTCGGCGCCGTGCCGGAAAAAGTCATCCGCCGGTTGCAGGGTCCGATTGCCCAACAATTCCCGCCAGATCTCAAGAATATCCAGACCACTGCTTGTCTGCCCATTGGTTGCGGCAGTACCTGTATTCACCACAGCCACGGGGGTTTCATTGGCAATGGCCGTGAGTTTTTTCTTGTCGATCTTGCCGTTGGGCGTCTCCGGCAGAGACGTTTGAATCCGAAACTCGGACGCAATCATGTGTTCCGGCAAGTGCTCACGCAATTGCAGGCGCAGGCGATCTAGATCGGTATCAGCCCCATCCTTGATCACAATGAACGCGGTGAGGAACGCACGGGTACTGGACGAGTTCAGTACGACCGCCGCCTGCTTGACATTGGCCAGGCGCAAGATGCCGAACTCGACCTCGCTCAGTTCGATCCGGTGACCACGCACTTTGACTTGATCATCGGTTCGACCGTGGTAGTGATAAACACCGTCGCTGTCGCAACTGACCAGATCACCGGTTCGATAGGCTCGTCGCCCGTCGAGGGTGACAAATGCCTTGAGTGTCAGATCAGGACGTCCGATGTAGCCCAGGCCGACTGCAATCCCTTCGACGTAAAGCTCTCCTACTTCCCCGACCGGCAGTGGTGTCTGGTCAGTGTCGCGCACGCTCAGACGCACCCCGCGAACAGCGCGACCAATAGGGATCGCCCGATCAGTCGAAGGCATTTCGGTAATGACTTGATGGGTAACGTCGTCACTGCACTCGGTCGGTCCGTAGGCGTTGACCAGGGGCACATGGGGTTTGGCCGCCAGCCAGCGGCGGGCCAGGGAAACCGGCAACACTTCACCCGTGGCGACCAGACACGTCAACCGATCAAACCGCGCATTGCCCGTGTCGACGATGATTGCATCGAGAATAGCCAGTAGATGGCTGGGAACAACCTGGAGGATGTCGATCTCGTCCTGCTCGATGCGGGCACCCAGGCGATCAAGATCCAGAAATTCCGATCGGGTGAGGATGGCTGTACGCCCTGCGCAAATCAGCGGCGCGAGAAATTGCCATACGGAGATGTCGAAACTTTGTGGCGCCGTTTGCGCGACGTTGGGCGCCTTGCGCATCCCCAAATCATCAACTTTGGCCAACAGGTGATTGACCATACCCGCATGATGGACCATCGCGCCCTTGGGCATGCCGGTGGAACCCGAGGTGAAGATGACATAAGCAAGGCTGTCATCCGCCAAGGCACACCGCTCGTAGGGCTCACCGCCGCGCATGCCCTCGAAGCGGGCCGACATAGCCAACAGACCGACGCCGTCAAACTGCGCCTGCCTGGTGTCCTCGGCGATCATCCATTTGCAACTGCATTGCTCCAGCATGTACGCACGTCGGTCGCGCGGCAGTTCGCGATCGAGTGGCAGATAGGCCGCTCCAACCTTGAAAAGACCAATCATCGATACCAGAAACCCAAGGCCCCGTTCGAGGCCAATGGCGACGATATCGCCCGGTGCTACGCAGGCGGCATCAAGTTGGCGGGCAAAGCTGTCGGAGACTTCATCGAGTTCGCGATAACTCAGACTGTCGCGGCCATCGGACGCAGCAGTGGCGTGCGGATTCCGCCGAACTTGATCGGTGAATAAATCGAGAAAATTGGCCATATCATCCATGTCTTATGGTTTTAATTTCAGCGTTTGCGTGTTTCAGGATCCTTCCCGAAGGTATTTCTTCACCCCCAGATGCCAGAGCAATCGAGACAACAATGCGAAGCCGAGAGTCGCCAGCAAAGCTCCCAGCAACATAACGCCCGAGGTCATGCCCATCGCCGATTGCGCGGGCACTTCCATGATGAAAAAGACAGGGACCACCGTCATGATGACCACCTGAATCCACTCCGGATAAGCACCCGAAGGAAAACGTCCGGTGGTCAGGAACATGAAGAGAAGATGAGAAATGTTGCCGGTTTTCTTGGTCCAGAATGCCAGGCTCGCGATACTCAACCACACCGCATAAACCAGCGCGCAAGCCAGGGTGATGAAAGTGCAGAGAGCGCCCAGTGACCTCACTGTCAGTTGGCCTTGTGCATAACTGCCGCCCAGCATCAGACCCAATCCCAGCAACACCCCGAAGATATGCCAGAAACGCAACTGCCCAAAGGCTAGAACCGTCTGGATATCAATGGGTTTAACCAAATAGGTATCGATAGTTTTGCTGACGATTAACCGCGAGGCTGCCTCACAGTTGGGCAACACCACCATTTGTACAAAAGATCGAATCAGGATGAACGCGCCGTACAGGACAACCGACTGTTCTTTATTCCAGCCACCGATCGTTTCAACATTGCCGAAAAAGATCGCGATCACGACATAGACCGACAACCCCAGCAATGCGGTATTCAACAGACTGACAAATACCGGCATGCGATCTTTCAGATTGGCTTGCAACCTGGCGGACAACAGCGCTCTAACAGCGCTTAGTGTTTTCATTATCCGAATACCGAGTAACGTTTGACACCGGCGGCCCAAATCATCCGAGCGAGCAGAGACAATGCGATTACCAAAAACATCTGAAACATTAATCCGCTGATTAATTCCTCCGCACTCAACTCACCCATGATAATGCGAATAGGGAAATTGATAATGTACGGAAAAGGCGACCACTCAAGTATCGACTGCATCCATCCGGGATAAAGCGACAACGGCGCAAGCACACCGCCAAACAGTGTCAACATATAGGTCAACACCAAATCAAATGCACTTGCCTGATCCGACCAGAACGCTGCAAGGCCACCAATAAAATAGAGCAAATAATTGATGGCAAAGCCCAGAGCAACTCCCACTAAGGCAGGCAACAGATAGCTCATGTTCAGATAGTTGCCGGCTTGGGAAAAAACAAACACGCCGGCGACCAGAAACAGAATGGGTATCACCCTGACGAAGGCTGAGGCCAGCTCATTCAAAAAATAGTAGAGGCCGATATTGAAAGGCTTTAACAGCGAACTTCCGATATCACCCGAGTGAATATCATTCTCGACCTCTTCTGCCGCGGTACTGGACACGATCTCGCCAATAAGGAAGACCAGCGCAAAGTAGGCAGCGAACTTGGCTGGAGTGAAGCCTCCTAGTGAGACGTCTTTCGCAATCCCCATCCAAATGACCATCATGAATAATGGCACCAACGAAGCCAGCACCAGTACAAACAGCTCAGCACGATGAGCCACTTTACGGCGAAGAGCGGTACGGGCAACGCCCGCAACTTTCGTCATGAACCGGCTCATGCAACACACTTCCCGGACGCAGCTTCAATCCGCACGGCCGCTTCTTCCCGGGAGTCGTTAAACAGCTTCAGCAAGGCCTCTTCAATAGGCGGGTCACTGATGGAGATGTCCAGAACGGCCTGCTCCGCCAGCACCCGCGAGCAGACGGAAACTACGTCCGAGGCCGGGACCATCAACTCATGCACGAAGCCGTCTGCAGAGCGAACCAAGCCGTATTTTCCGAGCACCGAAGCAGCCACGGTCTCAGACAGCTCCACCGTGATGATTCGGTGGTTGGACATGCGTTTGCGCAAAGACTCAAGGGTGTTGTCGAACGAAACCCTGCCGTCTGAAACAACAATGACACGCTCACATAACGCTTCGATGTCCTGCATGTAGTGTGAAGTCAGAAGCACGCTTACATTGCTTTCGCGACTGTAGTCCTTGATAAAGGAGCGCACTATTTTTTGCACGCCGACATCAAGTCCGATAGTCGGCTCATCGAGAAATAGAACCTTTGGATCGTGGAGCAATGAAGCCACCAGTTCGCACTTCATTTTCTCGCCAAGAGAAAGAGTACGCACGGGTGCCTTGTCCAGACGGGAAACCTGCAACAGCTCATCCAGGTAGCCATAGACCTGTTTAAACTGCTCATCGGAAATTTCAAATATCTTCTGATTCAGCCGGAATGTTTCCATCGCCGGCAAATCCCAGATCAATTGTTGGCGCTGCCCCATGATCAGCGAAATCGACTTGAGGAACTCCTTGTTACGCAATTGTGGCGTATAGCCCAATACAGAAACTTGTCCAGCCGTCGGATAGAGTAATCCCGATAACATTTTCAGCGTGGTCGTTTTACCCGCGCCATTGGGACCGAGAAAACCAACGACTTCACCTTGACTGACACTAAACGAAATATCGTCAACGGCCGTCTTTTCCGAAGATCGGGGAGAGACAAGATTTGTCAGCCAGCCGAAAGGCCCTTCTGCACGCTCTTTAACCTGGTAAGTCTTCGACAGATTACTAACACTTATACAATCCATTGTTTAAAAACCCTGATGAAAAATGAGCTTTCCATTGCGCATATCGTTTCAACGAGCGCTTGAATATCACGCACGATTCGCCCCCGTCAAGAAACACAACTACACATTTAAATTTTGAATTCGCAGAACTCAATGGTCATTGCTATTGCCACGCTTTTGCGTTTTCGCAAGCCCGAGTCGCATCGTATAAATATGCACATCACTCCGTTTCACTCCCTAGTCTTTTTTGACCCAAGCTAATCCCCTGATATCTCAGTGTCGAGGGCAAAAAACGAGGAAATATCAAAAGAGGAATAAAACTACGAAACGAGGAAAAAGTTCTTACGAATGACCGGATGAGCACTGCCCTGCCTCACGCTACTTTCATTTAGGCGCGCCCTCCTCCCCACCATTGACTGACATCTGGCAGGGAGGGAGGAAGGAATCGCTTGCTGACTCCTTACGTCTGGCTGTCGCCATCATCCGGATCATCGGTATCCGGCTCATCGGTTGTCGAGTCGTCATCATCCTCGCTGCCGCCCTGCCCCTGATCACCCGGCTCGGACTCGGACTTGGCCAACATCAAGCCGCTGTGCCCCACCTGCCCGTTAAAGGCCTGGGAATCATGATCCTCGCACTCGGCCCAGGCCGTCGCGGTGCCGAGGGACAGCATCACCATCACTTTCAACAGCAGTAAAACCCGTAGAAACCTGTTTTTCATGATCGATTCCATCCTGTGCAGGTGAAACACCAATGCCGATCCGGCGCTGAATGAAATCTAGTTCCGATCAGCCGGGTTCACCAGATAGGACGTTATCGAAGCCATAGAAATGCCGTCGCCCGGCAGAACGCTTTCGAATAATCCCTAGTACCGATTCGGCTAAGCAGCACGTGCAGCCATTTAGAGGGTGGACGCACGGGTTGCCCGCCACGCCAACGGGATCGCCGCCAGCGCGAGTACGGCACTGACCACCCAGACACTGTGCCCGCCAAATTGGCCGTAGATCTGCCCGCCCAGCACTGGCGATAACAGTGCGCTGGCGCTCCAGCACATGAAGAACAGGCCGAAGTACTGCCCGCTTTTGCCACCCTGTGCGTGTTGCATGACCAGCACATTCAACGGAGGCATGAACAGCGCCTCGCCCAGTGTCCAGATCAGCGTCGACAAACAGACATAAGCCAGCCCCGACCCCAGCGGCAACATGCCCAGCCCGATGGCCAGCAACACGCAACCGGCGACCAGTTGTGCACGCACGCCCCAGCGCTCGCCCCAATGGCTCAGCGGAATCTGCAAGGTCACCACCAGCACCGCGTTCAAGGCGAACTGCCAGCCGATGACCTCGGTGCTCAAACGGTAGTAATCGGTGAGGTAATTGCCAAGCATACTGTAGACAGTGTCGAAGGCCATGCCGAGCAGAACGGCTGCAGCCAGCAGCCATAGAAATGGCCGGTCGCGATAGGGGACACCAGGGGATTCAGCGCTGTCGGCTGAGTGCTCCGGTGCGAGCACCGAACGGCGCCATGTCGTGCGGACAAACCACAGCAAGGCCAGCAACGTCATCGCCGCACTGACAAAGAACACCCAGCGAAAATCAGTCTGCGCCAGCACCCCGCCAGCAATGCCGGCGGCGGCCATACCGAGGTTGCGCGCGACCCGGCTCAAAGCCTGCGCGCGTGAGCGTTGCGCGGTTTCGCAATACTCCATGATCAGCCGCTGATGCAGCGTGCGGATCGCCCCATCGAGTACGCCACTGAACAGCAACAACGCCGCGAGCCAAGGCACATCGGTGACCAGCCCCAACAACAGCAGAGTCCAGGCCGACATGAAAAACAGCGCCGCCGTAAGCCGCGCCGTGGGAAAGCGGTCGCTGAGCAACCCGCCGACCATCGAACCGATCAACAGTCCCGCGCCGTAACCGGACAGCAGCCAGCCAACGGTCTCAATCGCCAGCCCCAGTTCCTGACGCAGATACAGCGCCATGAACAACTTGACCATGCTGCTCAGACGATTGATGAACAGCAGCGCCGCGAGCACCCAGGCCATGACGCCGAAATAGCCATCGAGTCGTAACAAGTGAGTCAGTCGACTCGTCATTCCATTGACCTCTCAAAGCGACGTTCGTGAACCTGAAACACTAACGGCCAGCTCGCTGGTTGTCGCGCTCAAGTATGCCGAGATCACAAAAAACGGAGTCGCCCTACAACCCCCTGTAGGAGCTGCCGCAGGCTGCGATCTTTTGACTTTGCTGCTTTCGGCAGCTCAGTTGCTGAGTGCACTCAGCTAGAAAATGGTCGGCTGTAAGGCCGCCATCGCTGGCAAGCCAAGCTCCCACAGAAAAGCAAAATCAAGATCAAAAGATCGCAGCCTTCGGCAGCTCCTACACAGGATGAGCGCAAGCTCGGCTGCAGCTCTTGATCTTGATCCACAGGCCGCGTCGGCAGGCTGAGTGGAGGGATTGATCCGGGGGTGGGAGCGCAGCGACCGTTTGGCGCAGCCAAACACATCGAGAGGAGGTGCAGCGAAGCAAACCGGAGACGATGCCCCTGGATCGATCCCGGAGCGAAGGAACCCCGAGCCCCAGCGAGCGGGCCGAACGCCGGGGCCCAGCCTTTTGGTTACTTTTTGGCGTCTGAAAAAGTGACTCGCCGTAAGGGCGAAACCGCCAGCCGCAACCCCCGCAGAAACGGATATGCACCCAAAACCAAACAAAAAAGCCCCCGAGGCGTACACCTCAGGGGCTTCGGACAAAACAGCTCAGCGCTTAGTGATGCTCACGCGTCGCCCGGAATTTCACATCCGGCCAACGCTCTTCCATCAACGCCAGGTTAACCCGCGTCGGTGCGAGATAAGTCAGGTGACCACCGCCGTCCAATGCCAGGTTCTCCACAGCCTTGTTGGAAAACTCCTCAAGCTTCTTCTTGTCGTCGCATTCAATCCAGCGCGCCGAGTAGACAGTGATCGGCTCATACGAGCACTCGACCTTGTATTCCTCTTTCAAGCGACTGGCGACCACATCGAACTGCAGCACACCCACGGCGCCGAGAATGATGTCGTTGCTGCGCTCCGGGAAGAACACCTGGGTCGCGCCCTCTTCGGCCAATTGCTGCAAACCTTGGCGCAGTTGCTTGGATTTCAGCGGATCGCGCAGACGCACGCGACGGAACAGTTCCGGCGCAAAGTGCGGGATGCCGGTGAAGCTCAGGGCTTCGCCTTCGCTGAAGGTGTCGCCGATCTGGATCGTGCCGTGGTTGTGCAAACCGATGATGTCGCCCGCAAACGCCTCTTCCAGTTGCTCACGCTCGGAAGAGAAGAACGTCAGGGCGTCGCCAATGCGCACGTCCTTGCCGGTACGCACATGGCGCATCTTCATGCCTTTTTCGTATTTGCCGGAGCAGATACGCATGAAAGCGATGCGGTCGCGGTGTTTCGGGTCCATGTTCGCCTGGATCTTGAAGATAAAGCCCGAGAACTTCTCTTCCACCGGCTCCACGGTGCGCTCGTTGGCCACACGGGCCAGCGGGCGTGGCGCCCAGTCAACGACTGCGTCCAGGACGTGGTCAACACCGAAGTTGCCCAGCGCGGTACCGAAGAACACCGGGGTCAGTTGACCGTCGAGGAATTCCTGCTGGTTGAACTCGTGGCAGGCACCCTGCACAAGCTCAAGCTGTTCGATGAAGCGCTCGTACTCGTCGCCCAGATGCGCGCGCGCTTCGTCGGAGTCGAGTTTCTCGATGATCTTGGTTTCGGTGCGTTCGTGACCGTGACCGGCGGTGTAGACAATGATGTAGTCGTCGGCCAGGTGATACACGCCTTTGAAGTCGCGGTAGCAACCGATCGGCCAGGTGATCGGCGCAGCCTTGAT
>NZ_JBIUWI010000031.1:32837-63937 GCF_044743385.1 Pseudomonas sp. NPDC087639
GCCGGCCGGCGCCGCTCTCGTCGCGCAGTTCGCTCGGGTCGCGGATATCACGGTCGAGTTTGTTGATGAAGCTGACGATCGGCGTGTCACGCAGACGGCAGACGTCCATCAGCGCGATGGTCCGTGGCTCGACACCTTTACCGCCGTCGAGAACCATCAATGCCGAGTCCACCGCCGTCAGGGTGCGGTAGGTATCTTCGGAGAAGTCTTCGTGGCCCGGGGTGTCGAGCAGGTTGACCATGTGGTCGCGATACGGGAACTGCATGACCGACGTGGTAATGGAAATACCACGCTGCTTCTCCATCTCCATCCAGTCGGATGTCGCATGGCGGTCGGATTTACGGGATTTCACCGTGCCGGCCACAGCAATCGCCTTGCCCATCAACAGGAGCTTTTCGGTGATCGTGGTTTTACCGGCATCGGGGTGGGAAATAATGGCGAAAGTGCGGCGTTTCGCGACTTCGGCGGCCTGGTTGGTCATGGGAAATCGCCTGGCGGTGATTCAAAAAAGGGCCGCGATTATAGCCCAAGTCAGTGCAATAACCGAACCGTTGAGCACATTAAGGGTGGCCAAATGCTGCCTCGGATGGGAACCTTTTAAAGCACGGAGACGTCCATCCCCTGTTACGACATTTCGTCAGGGGCTGAAAAATCAGCAAGTTAGCCTGACGAGGCTGCGCTCATGGCTCGCTTTCAGACCGCTTTTTGCCGGTGCTGAGGGAGCTGCTTCTCGCGAACGTTTTTCCCGGCAGCCAAGGTTTGGCATGCCACACGGGATTGCGCTCGCCGACTATAAAAAAGGAGTCCGCCTGTGGCTATCCGCTATGGCAAAGGGCTGATGGGAGGTGCGGTGGTTATCGCGCTCCTGGCCCTGCTGGTCCACTGGATCGGCATCAACACGATCGAACACTACCGCGACGATTTGTTGTTTTACCTGCAAGCTCATCTGATTCTCGTCCTCGCTTCAATGCTGGCCGCCCTTGTCGTGGGCATCCCCGCCGGCATCTTCCTCAGTCGCCCGACCATGGTCGGCCGTGCTGAACGCTTCATGCAGATTTTCAATATCGGTAACACCGTGCCGCCGCTGGCCGTTCTCGCGATTGCCTTGGGGATTCTGGGCATCGGCAGTGGTCCGGCGATCTTCGCTTTATTCCTCGCCTCGTTGCTGCCGATTGTGCGCAACACCTACGAAGGCCTGAAAAACGTTCAGGGTTCACTCAAAGAAGCCGCCGTCGGCATCGGCATGACCCCACGTCAGGTGCTGTGGCGAGTCGAGTTGCCCAACGCCGTGCCAATCATCGTCGGTGGCGTGCGTGTCGCGCTGGCGATCAACGTCGGGACCGCGCCGCTGGCGTTCCTGATCGGCGCCAACAGCCTTGGCAGCCTGATCTTCCCCGGCATCGCCCTGAACAATCAGCCGCAACTGCTGCTCGGCGCCGCGTGTACCGCGCTGCTGGCCTTGCTGCTCGATGGCGTGGTCACCCTCGCCAGCCGTCTCTGGCTGGAACGCGGTTTGCGCCCGTCTTAAGGCTCTTGCGAAGGAATGAATATGAAACGACTTAGCTTGATCTCAGGCCTGATCCTGAGCAGTGCCCTGCTGTTCGCAGGCATCGCCCAAGCCGCAGAAAAACCGGTTATCCGCCTCGGCGCCCGGGTGTTCACCGAGCAAACCCTGCTCGCCGAAATCACCGCGCAATACCTGCGCAGCAAAGGCTACGACGCGCAGATCACCGGCGGTCTGGGCAGCAACCTTGCCCGCAGCGCCCACGAAAGCGGGCAACTGGACATGCTCTGGGAATACACCGGCGTCTCCTTGGTGGCCTACAACCATGTCACCGAAAAACTCGACAGCGCCCAGTCCTATGCCCGGGTCAAAGAACTCGACGCTAAGAAGGGACTGGTCTGGCTCACGCCGTCGAAATTCAGCAATACCTACGCCCTCGCCCTGCCGAAAAACGTCGCCGAGGAATATCCGCAGATCAGCAACATCAGCCAGTTGAACGAAGTGCTGCGCGCTGAAGCCAAGACCAATCACCTGGTGGCACTGGACACCGAGTTCGCCAACCGTTCCGACGGTCTGGACGGCATGGTCAAGCTCTACGACATGAACCTGAGCCGCAAGAACATCCGCCAGATGGATGCGGGGCTGGTCTACACCGCACTGCGTAACGGTCAGGTGTTTGCCGGTCTGGTTTACACCACTGACGGTCGCCTGAATGCCTTCGGCCTCAAGCTGCTGGAAGACGACAAGCATTACTTCCCCGACTACACCGCAGCTCCCGTAGTGCGTCAGGCCTACCTCGACGCGCACCCGAAACTCGCCGAGCAGCTCAAGCCGCTGGCCGAACTGTTCGATGACGAAACCATGCGCCAGCTCAACGCGCGGGTCGATGTCGATCATGAAAGCCCGTCGTCGGTTGCCGCCGATTTCCTGCGCCAGCATCCACTGAATTAAGAGAGGAGAAGTCATGGAATTCTTGAACGCCTTTTCCCATCTCGACTGGCAGCAGGTGATGCACCTGACCTGGCAGCACATCACCCTGGTCGGCATCGCTGTGACGCTGGCGATCGTCGTCGGTGTACCACTTGGCATTCTGATGACGCGCTTCCCGACACTCGCCGGCCCCTTGCAGGCCAGCGCCACGGTGCTGCTGACCGTGCCGTCGATTGCCCTGTTTGGTTTGCTGCTGCCGTTCTACTCCAAGTTCGGCCAGGGCCTCGGCCCAATGCCGGCGATCACTGCCGTGTTCCTTTATTCACTGCTGCCGATCATGCGCAACACCTATCTCGCCCTCACGGGTGTGGAACCGGGCATTCGTGAAGCCGCACGCGGCATCGGCATGACTTTCGGCCAGCGCCTGCGCATGGTCGAGCTGCCGATTGCAGTGCCGGTGATCCTCGCCGGCGTGCGCACCGCCGTGGTGATGAACATCGGCGTGATGACCATCGCCGCGACCATCGGCGCCGGTGGCCTCGGTGTGTTGATCCTCGCTTCAATCAGCCGCAGCGACATGTCGATGCTTATCGTCGGCGCGCTGCTGGTCAGTCTTCTGGCGATTTTTGCCGACCTCTTCCTGCAGTGGCTGCAACGTTCGCTGACTCCAAAAGGATTACTCAAATGATCGAACTTCAAAACCTCAGCAAGACCTTCCAAAGCAACGGCAAAGATGTGAAAGCCGTGGACTCGGTGAGCCTGACCGTCAATGAAGGCGAAATCTGTGTGTTCCTCGGGCCATCGGGCTGCGGCAAAAGCACTACGCTGAAGATGATCAACCGCCTGATCAAACCGACCTCGGGCAAGATCCTGATCAACGGCGAAGACACCACCGATCTCGACGAAGTGACCCTGCGCCGCAACATCGGTTACGTGATCCAGCAGATCGGTCTGTTCCCCAACATGACCATCGAAGAGAACATCGTCGTGGTGCCGAAACTGCTCGGCTGGGACAAACAGAAGTGCCACGACCGCGCACGCGAACTGATGAGCATGATCAAGCTTGAGCCCAAGCAGTATCTGCATCGCTATCCACGCGAGTTGTCCGGTGGCCAGCAACAGCGCATCGGCGTGATCCGCGCACTGGCAGCTGATGCACCGCTATTGCTGATGGACGAACCGTTCGGCGCGGTCGACCCGATCAACCGCGAGATGATCCAGAACGAGTTCTTCGAGATGCAGCGGGCGCTGAACAAGACCGTGATCATGGTCAGCCACGACATCGACGAAGCGATCAAGCTGGGCGACAAGATCGCGATCTTCCGCGCCGGCAAGCTGCTGCAGATCGACCACCCGGACACCCTGCTCGCGCATCCGGCGGATGACTTCGTGAGCAGCTTCGTCGGTCAGGACAGCACGCTGAAACGCTTGCTGTTGGTCAAGGCTGAAGACGCGGCGGACAACGCGCCGTCGGTGAGCCCGGAAACCCCGGTGGCCGATGCGCTGGAGTTGATGGACGAGCATGACCGTCGTTATGTCGTCGTCACTTGCGCCGAGAACAAGGCACTGGGTTACGTGCGTCGTCGCGACCTGCACCGCCAGACCGGCACCTGCGCGCAGTACCTGCGTGAGTTCAATGCCACGGCGGCGTACGACGAACACTTGCGTATCCTGCTGTCGCGCATGTACGAGTTCAACCGTGCGTGGCTGCCGGTGATGGATGCCGAGCGAGTGTTCCTGGGCGAGGTAACGCAGGAGTCAATTGCGGCATATCTGAGCTCGGGGCGTTCGCGCGGGATGAAGACCAGTATCGTCTCGCCAGCTGAAGCGGTAGTCGCGTAAAAAATACACAACCAGTGGGAGCGAGCCTGCTCGCGAAAGCGGAATATCAGTCGGCGATGATGTCGACTGTAAAAATGCCTTCGCGAGCAGGCTCGCTCCCACAGGATTTGCGTGATTTTTTCTTCACTCACAAAGCGGAAAAGAATCTCAACACCTGGCTGTCGGACAGCCGCTCAGACATAGCGCCTTAGAAGACCAAAATCCCCCTCACACCCCTCTCTCGCCGCCAACGTCGCCGATGTTGCGTCAATCACACTTACCCACGACTTAGCCGACATAATCCGCGAACGTGCAGGTATGTTTAACACTCGGAAATTTCCGGGGAACATCTGACCGTCATCTCGGTCGGCTACAAAGAGTGATATCGGTTACGCACGTCAGAAGCGTGCAAAAACGCGACATTTTTAGTTGATCTCACGCCCCTCACGCCCTAAAGTTCGCGCCGAACGTCCATGCTGGAAACGATCCATCCGGCTCAAGTACTGACGACGAGACAGCAAGGCCAAGGGAAAGAAGCTGCATTTCCCATGGCCTTTTTGCTTTCGGCGACATGCCTTGGGAAGTAGGCGAACCAAAGTGGGGATACGGAGGACGTTCATTTGCACCCATTGTTTTTATACGTTTGCCCATAGGAGCTCCCAGCATGTCGATCAACGTCGAAGATTATTTCGCGCGCGCCACTTTTGACAAAATGAAGGCGTTCGCCGACAAACAGGAAACCCCGTTCGTGGTGATCGACACCGCGATGATCAGCCAGGCCTACGATGACCTGCGCGCCGGTTTCGAATTCGCCAAGGTCTACTACGCGGTCAAGGCCAACCCGGCCGTCGAGATCATCGACCTGCTCAAAGAGAAAGGTTCGAGCTTCGACATCGCCTCGATCTACGAGCTGGACAAAGTGATGGATCGCGGCGTCAGCGCCGACCGTATCAGCTACGGCAACACCATCAAGAAATCCAAGGACATCCGCTACTTCTATGAGAAGGGCGTGCGTCTGTTCTCCACCGACTCCGAAGCCGACCTGCGCAACATCGCCAAGGCTGCGCCGGGCTCGAAAGTTTATGTACGTATCCTTACCGAAGGCTCGACCACGGCCGACTGGCCACTGTCACGCAAATTCGGTTGCCAGACCGACATGGCCATGGATCTGCTGATCCTCGCTCGCGACCTGGGCCTGGTGCCTTACGGCATCTCGTTCCACGTTGGCTCGCAACAGCGCGACATCAGTGTTTGGGACGCAGCGATCGCCAAGGTCAAAGTGATCTTCGAACGTCTGAAAGAAGAAGACGGCATTCACCTGAAGCTGATCAACATGGGCGGTGGCTTCCCGGCCAACTACATCACCCGCACCAACAGCCTGGAAACCTACGCGGAAGAAATCATTCGCTTCCTGAAAGAAGACTTCGGTGATGACCTGCCGGAAATCATTCTGGAGCCGGGCCGTTCGCTGATCGCCAACGCCGGCATTCTGGTCAGCGAAGTGGTGCTGGTTGCACGTAAATCCCGCACCGCCGTCGAGCGTTGGGTGTACACCGATGTGGGCAAGTTCTCCGGCCTGATCGAAACCATGGACGAGGCGATCAAGTTCCCGATCTGGACCGAGAAAAAAGGCGAGATGGAAGAAGTCGTCATCGCCGGCCCGACCTGCGACAGCGCCGACATCATGTACGAAAACTACAAGTACGGTTTGCCGCTGAACCTGGCGATCGGTGATCGTCTGTACTGGTTGTCGACCGGTGCTTACACCACCAGTTACAGCGCAGTTGAGTTCAATGGCTTTCCGCCGCTGAAATCGTTCTACGTGTAACGCACACACGCCGAAATGCAAAAAGCCCATGACGTGTCATGGGCTTTTTCGTATCCGCCGATCCCCTACAAGGATTGCGCGTAGCGTTGAGAATATTGGTTGGCCATGGCCTGGATTCTGGGATCCGTTGCGCTCGCCAGCGTCTGACTCGCTACTCGCAGGAAATTCAGGTTGCCACCGGCCAAGGCCTTCTCAAGCCAGAGAATGGCTTCATAGACATCGCCCTCATCCGCCAACACCGCCGCGTAACTGAACTGCCCACGAAAATCTCCGCCCTCAGCCGAACGTCGATACCACTCACGCGCCGCTGCCGGATTCGCTAGGCACACCTGCCCTTCTTCCAGATATCGCCCGAGCAAGTTCATCGATTTCGCATGGCCCGATTCGGCGGCATGCTGATAAAGCGCAAACGCCTGAAGATGATCCGCAGCCACGCCTCGTCCGGTCGCCAGCAAGTTGGCCAGGTTATACATCGCCCAGTCCAGCCCAGCCTCGGCGGCCATTCGATAATGTTGCGCAGCAACCGCGGCATCCACTGCACAACCCCAGCCATGCTCGTGACAACGGCCGAGCATATTGCGCGCCATCAGATGCCCTCGCCCCGCAGCGATGCCGAACCAGCGCAGCGCCAGCACTTGGTCCTGCGCAATACCTCGGCCGTCGAGCAGGATCTGCCCGAGCAACGCCTGTGCCTCTAGGACACCCTCGCCCGCCGCCAGCAAAATCGCCTGCGCCGCACGGGCCGGGCTCTCTTCGAGCATGGCGCTGAGCTGCTCAACGTTGAGGACTTCTTCGCGGCGCAGATGAAAACTCATACCTCGACCCAGCGACGCAGCAGGTTGTGATAGGTGCCGGTGAGGCGGATCAGCGACGGGTGATCAGGCATGTCCTGGGTGAGCTGCTGGATCGCCCCGTCCATCTCGAACAGCAACGCGCGCTGACTGTCTTCGCGCACCAGACTTTGCGTCCAGAAGAACGACGCATACCGCGCGCCGCGAGTGACTGCATTGACCTTGTGCAGGCTGGTGCCGGGGTACAGCACCATGTCACCGGCGGGCAGTTTCACCCGTTGGGTGCCGAAGGTGTCCTGGATTTCCAGTTCGCCGCCATCGTAATCCTCAGGTTCGCTGAAGAACAGTGTTGCCGACAGATCGGTACGCACCCGCTCGATGCTGCCCTTGGGCTGGCGCACGGCGTTGTCGATGTGGAAATCGAAACTGCCGCCCGCCGTGTAGCAGTTGAGTAACGGCGGGAACACTTTGTGTGGCAGCGCGGCAGACATGAACAGCGGGGTTTGCCACAGCCGTTCAAGCATTGCCGCGCCGATTTCCTTGGCCAGCGGATGGCCTTCAGGCAGTTGCAGATTGTGCTTGGCCTTGGCCGACTGGAAGCCGGCGGTGATCTTGCCATCGGCCCAATCCGCTTCTTCCAGCGCCTGGCGGATACGCTGCACTTCATCTTTCGCGAACAGGCCGGGAATGTGCAGCAGCATGGCAAACGTACCTGATGGTAAAGAGGCGCCAATGGTATTGATTCTTATTGGCCAAGTAAAACCCGCGAGACGAATGAATCAGTAAAAACCGTAAGGCCAAATTGTAAAGAATGTAAATTCAGTGCGAATAACAATGTTTCGCAATTGATACGAATAACTGTTTACCCTATATTCCGCGACCTCAAATCCTTGGGGAGGGGAATAAAAATGGCACGTCAACACGCACAATTACCGGTCAGTTCACCACGCTTGCTCGCCTCTGCAATCGGCGTGGCAATCACCGCTGGCTCCGCCGGCCACATGGTGTTCGCCGCCGAAAAGACCGACAGCAAAGCTGCCGGCAATGCCATCGCCCTGGACGCCACGTCGATCACCGGCGAAGCCCAGGACGCGACTTCCTATCAGGTCGAGAAAGCCTCCTCGCCCAAGTACACCGCACCGCTGGTCGACACGCCGCGCTCGGTGACTGTGATTCCACAACAAGTCCTCAAGGATACCGGCGCCCTGAACATGCAGGACGCGCTGCGTACCGTGCCGGGCATCACCTTCGGTGCCGGCGAAGGCGGCAACCCGCAGGGCGACCGTCCGTTCATCCGCGGTTTCGACGCCCAGGGCGACACTTACCTGGACGGCGTGCGCGACACCGGTTCGCAGAGCCGCGAAATCTTCGCGGTGGAAAACATTGAAGTCAGCAAGGGCCCGAATTCCGCCATCGGCGGTCGCGGTGCGGCCGGCGGCAGCATCAACCTGGTGAGCAAGAAAGCGCACCTGGGCAACTCGTTCGACGGTGGCTTCACCTGGGGCTCCGACCAGACCCAGCGCTACACCCTCGACGGCAACTATCAGTTCAGCGACACCGCTGCCGGCCGTCTGAACCTGATGAGCCACGAGAGCAACGTCGCCGGTCGCGACAAGGTCGACTACGACCGCTGGGGTATCGCGCCATCGCTGGCCTTCGGCCTGGGCACCGACACCCGCGTCAACCTCGATTACTACCATCTCGAAAGCAACGACACCCCGGATTCGGGCGTGCCTTACACGCTGTCGAATCCGCGCACCAAGTCCAATCCGGACAAGCCCTACGCCGGCGGTGATGACAGCAACTTCTACGGTCTGGATCGCGACTTCCGCAAGGGCCGCACCGACACCGCGACCTTCGCCATCGAGCATGACCTGAGCGACTCGCTGACGATCAAGAACACCCTGCGCCACGGCACCAGCATGCAGGACTACATCCTGACCCAGCCGGACGACAGCAAAGGCAACGTCAACAACGGTAGCGTCTGGCGTCGTGCGAACACTCGCGTGAGCAACACCGAGACCACCACCAACCAGACTGACCTGTTCGGCAACTTCTACGTCGCCGGCTTCAAGAACAGCTTCTCCACGGGCGTGGAATACACCCGCGAGGAAGGCCAGAAATCCTCGTACAACGTCAACACCGACACCACGCCGCGCACCACTGCCGCGCCTTCAAGCTTCAACTGCAGCCCGTCGATGATCGGCGCGTCGAGCGGCTACAACTGCACCTCGCTGTCGAATCCGAACCCGAACGATCCGTGGAACGGCGCGATCTCGCGCAACTACGCCGGCACCGACACCAAGGCCAACACCTACGCGCTGTATGTGTTCGACACCCTGGAATTGTCCGAGCAGTGGCTGGTGAACATGGGGCTGCGCTACGACCACTTCGACACCGAGTACAAGACCTACACCGCTGCTGGCGCCACCACCTCCAAGGGCGATGACACCAGCGAGTTCGTTACCGGTCAGTTCGGCGTGGTCTACAAACCGGCGGAAAACGGCAGCATCTATGCTTCTTACGCCACCTCCGCCACACCGCCGGGCAACACCCTCGGCGAAGGTCAGGAAGGCAACCCACTGGGTGGTACCCCGGATCGCAGCGGCAACCTGCTGAGCAGCGACATGGAGCCTGAAACCACCAAGAACTACGAAATCGGTACCAAGTGGGATCTGCTCAACGATCGCATGTCGCTGACCGCCGATATCTTCCGTACCGAGAAAGAAAACGCGCGCGTGCAAGTCGATACCACTTCCTACGAAAACGCCGGCAAAACCCGTGTGCAAGGTATCGAACTGTCGGCCAGCGGCAAGATCACCGACAAATGGCAAGTGTTCGCCGGTTACGCCTACATGGACAGCGAGCAAGTTGATGGCGGCGCTTTGAACCGCGCCACCGACGGCAATCAACTGCCTAACACACCGAAAAACAGCGCCAGCCTGTGGACCACTTACCAAGTCACGCCGAAGCTGACCATCGGTGGCGGTGCGTTCTATGTCGACGACGTGTTCGGCAACGTGGCCAACACCACCATGGTCGACTCCTATGTTCGCTACGACGCAATGGCCGCTTACAAGCTGACCAAGAACGTCGACCTGCAACTCAACGTGCAAAACCTGACCAACGAAACCTATTACGACAAAGCCTTCTCGACCCACTTCGCCAACCAGGCGGCGGGCCGCACGGCACTGTTGAGCACCAACTTCCACTTCTAAGGAACCTGTAGGAGCTGCGGTACGCTGCGATCTTTTTATCCTGCTTTTGACTCTGGGCAATCCAAGAACAAAAGATCGCAGCGTGCCGCAGCGCCTACAAACAACAAAGCCCCGTTCATTAGATTGAACGGGGCTTTTGTGCGTAATCAAAGAAGCTCTCGATAACCCACGGCATAATGCGCGCCGTGATGACAATTTCCGAACGGATGGCGAGTGACGTGTTGAAGAAAACCCTGTTCCAGTTGCACTGGTTTTTTGGCATCACTGCCGGCCTGGTGCTGGCCCTGATGGGCATTACCGGCGCCGCCTATTCGTTTCAGGACGAGATCCTGCGGGCGCTGAACCCGTCGGTGTTGCAGGTGGAAAAACAAGTTGCCGGCGTGCTGCCCCCCGTTGAACTGGTAGAACGCATCGAAGCCACCTCGGGCAAAAAAGTCTCGATGCTGTGGGTCGAGACCGACAGTGGCAACGCCGCGCGGGTGTACTTCACCCCGCCCAAAGGCGAGCGCCGTGGCGAGATGCGCTACTTCGATCCATACACCGGCGAGTTCATGGGCAATGCCGTGGGTCAGGACTTCTTCGGCCTGATGCTGCAGTTGCACCGTTTCCTCGCCATGGGCGACACCGGTCGCAACATCACCGGCGCCTGCACCCTGATCCTGTTGTTCTTCTGCCTCTCGGGCCTTTACCTGCGCTGGCCGCGCCAGTGGAACAGCTGGCGTGTGTGGCTGACCCTCGACTGGAAGAAAAAGGGCCGCGCCTTCAACTGGGATCTCCACTCGGTAGCCGGCACCTGGTGCCTGTTGGTGTATCTGCTGCTGGCGCTGACCGGGTTGTCGTGGTCGTACGAGTGGTACAACAAGGGCCTGACCAAACTGCTTTCCGACGCTCCGCAAAACGAACGCGTGCGCGGTGGTCGCGGGCCTGCGCCGGAGGGGCCGGCACCCACAGCCGACTACGCCGCGATGTGGAGCAGCATCTACAGCGCCGCCGGTCCAGGCCTGTCTGCCTACAACATCCGCATGCCGCCCGTGGCTGGCCAACCGGCGACGGTGTTCTACCTGCTCGACAGCTCGCCCCATGATCGCGCGCTGAACCAAATCACCCTCGACCCGGCCACCGGCATCGTCAAACGCGTCGACCGCTACGCCGACAAGAGCTTCAAGGCGCAACTGCTGACGAGCATTTATGCACTGCACGTCGGCAGCTATTTCGGTCTCATCGGGCGGATCATCATCACTGTCGCCGCCATATGCATGCCGCTGTTTTTCATCACCGGGTGGCTGCTGTATCTGGATCGTCGCCGCAAGAAGAAGCAGATCAAGGATGCCCGCAAAGGCCTCGCACAACCGGCCGGCGATGCTCCGGCGTGGCTGATCGGCTTCGCAAGCCAGAGCGGTTTTGCCGAGCAACTGGCCTGGCAGACCGCCGGCCAATTGCAGGCCGCCGGGTTGCCGGTCAAGGTGCAGCCGCTGGCCAATGTCAGCGAACAGGATCTGCGTGATTCGACCAACGCGTTGTTTGTCGTCAGTACCTTCGGCGACGGCGAAGCGCCGGACAGCGCTCGTGGTTTCGAACGCAAGGTGCTGGGCAAAGCCTCGACACTCGACAGCCTGAACTACGCGGTACTGGGCCTCGGTGATCGTCAGTATCAACACTTCTGCGGGTTCGCCCGTCGTCTACACCAATGGTTGAGCGAGCACGGCGGCAAGACCCTGTTTGCCCCGGTGGAAGTCGATAGCGGCGATCCGTATGCCCTGCGTCACTGGCAAACCCAGCTGGGCCAACTCACCGGGCAAGCACCGGTCGACACCTGGCAGGCGCAGAGCTACGACAACTGGACGCTGGTCCGCCGTGAACTCATGAACCCGGACAGCAGCGGTTCGCCAGTTTATCTGTTGGGCCTGAGCGCACCGAATACCAGCAGTTGGCTGGCCGGTGATCTGGTGGAAGTGCTGCCACGTAACTGCCCGTGGATCATCGAGCACTTCCTCGACGGCCTCGGCATTCGTGGCGAGACCACGGTGAACATCAACGGCCTCGAAGAACCGCTTGATGTGGCACTGGCCTCGCGCCAACTGCCCGAGCACCGCGCGCATCTGGTGGGTCTGCATGCGCAGGCGCTGGTCGATGCCATGGTGCCGCTGGTCATGCGCGAATACTCGATCGCCTCGATTGCCGCCGACGGCTTGCTGGAGCTGATCGTGCGTCAGGAACAACACAGCGACGGCAGCCTCGGCGTCGGCTCCGGCTGGTTGACCGAGCATGCGCCGGTGGGTGGCAGCATCAGCTTGCGGGTGCGCCGAAACAGCGGTTTCCACCTGCCGAATGAACCGGTGCCGATGATTCTGATCGGTAACGGCACCGGCCTTGCCGGGTTGCGCAGTTTGCTCAAGGCGCGGATTGCCGACGGTCAACAACGTCAGTGGTTATTGTTTGGCGAACGTAATCGTGAATACGATTACCTGTGCCGTGCGGAGCTGGAAGAGTGGTTGATCAATGGTGATGTGGAGCGGCTGGATCTTGCGTTTTCGCGGGATCAGGCCGAGAAGATTTATGTGCAGGATCGGTTGCGTGAGTCGGCTGATGAGTTGAAGCAGTGGCTGGCCGACGGTGCTGTCATCTATATCTGTGGCAGCTTGCAGGGAATGGCATCAGGCGTGGACCAGGCACTCAACGAAATCCTCGGCGCCGCCGAAGTTGAACGTCTGATCGAACAGGGCCGTTATCGCAGGGACGTTTATTGAAATCACTGAAAAGCCCCTCACCCTAACCCTCTCCCGGGGGAGAGGGGACTGATTGGGAGATGCCGGAGAGTTACGCCGACCTGAACGCTCTGTGCCGAATCCATAATCGCCTTCGCGCGCTGTGCCAGATCCATTTCGCCATCCGCGTCTGTACCAAATCCATAATCGACTCGGTCTTTCAGGTCGATGTACAACCTGAAACAACTCCGTAGGCCCCCTCTCCCCATGGGAGAGGGCTGGGGTGAGGGTCGTGAACTACAGTGAAATCTCAAGCCACTTCACAAGGATCGTGAAGCATGCCAAACCGCCCCACACTCGCTCAATTCGCCCGCCATTTACGCACTCACCAAACCGACTGTGAACACCTGCTCTGGCAAAGAATACGTTCGCGCCAAATCGTTAATCTCAAGTTCCGCAGGCAATTCCCCTGCCCGCCCTATGTGCTGGATTTTTATTGTGTTGAGTTGAAACTGGCCATCGAATTGGACGGCGGTCAGCACTATGAAACGGCGGGTGTGATTCACGACCAGCGTCGGACGCTGTTCCTTCAACGTCAGGGCATTGAGGTTGTGCGGTTTAGCAATCTGGAAGTGATTCAGCAGATGGGGGATGTGCTGGAGCAGATCATCAGGATTGCGGAGGGTCTGAAAAACCCCTCACCCTAGCCCTCTCGAAACGTCGGACCGCCCAAAGGGAGAGGGGACTGATTGGGGGATGCTACAGAGTTACGCCGACCTGAAAGCTCTGTGCCGAATCCATAATCGCCATTCGCGCGCTATGTCAAATCCATAATCAACCTGAAACTGCTTCACCAAATCCATTATCGACTCGGTCTCTCAGGTCGATGTATAACGCCAGACACCCCGGTCGGCCCCCTCTCCCTCAGGGAGAGGGCTGGGGTGAGGGTAGCTTTTGACTCCCCCCATCTCAAACCGGCTGCAACTTCTTCTCAAACACCGCCACCCCATCCAGATCCCGCAACACCACACTCATCTCCCCGCTCTGCCCTTCAATATTCACCTCGCCAAAAAACTGAAACCCGGCAAACGGCGAAGTGTTCTGTGCCGGCGGAGCCTTTTCGAACACCACCTCGGGGCCGAAGGTTTTATCCAATGGATTGGGCCCAAAACTCCCGGCATTCAACGGCCCCGCGACAAACTCCCAGAACGGTTCGAAGTCCTGAAACGCCGCGCGATCGGGGTGGTAGTGATGCGCCGCGCAGTAATGCACGTCTGCCGTCAGGAAGACAAAATTGCGCACCTGCTGGGCCCGCAGAAAACCGAGCAATTCGGCGATTTCCAGTTCACGCCCCTGCGCCGGCCCCGGGTCGCCGTTCGCCACTGCTTCCCAGCGCGCCACGCCCGGGCTCACCTCGCCATCAGGCACACCAAGACCAATCGGCATGTCGGCGGCAATCACCTTCCATTGGGCTTTCGATTTCTTCAAGCCACGCTTGAGCCAGTCCAGTTGCTCACGCCCCAAGAACGGTTTCGCCGCCCCGAGGTTGTCGTCGTTGGCCTCACGATAACTGCGCATATCCAGCACAAACACATCAAGCATCGGCCCATAACTGATCTTGCGATAGATCCGCCCGCCACCGTCGGCCGTCTGTAAACGCATCGGCGAATATTCCAGCCAGGCCTTGCGCGCACGGCCGACCAGGGTGTGGATATCTTTTTCCTGATAACGCTCGTCGAGCTGTTTGCCGGGTGACCAGTTGTTGACCACTTCATGGTCGTCCCACTGCCAGATCTGCGGCACTTCGGCGTTGAAGCGGCGGATGTTTTCGTCCAGCAGGTTGTAGCGGTAGTTGCCGCGATAGTCGTCGAGGGTCTGGGCGACTTTGCTCTTGGCTTCGGTGGTGATGTTGCGCCACACCCGACCGTTTTCGGTGGTCAGCTGAGCCGGCACCGGGCCGTCGGCGTAGATGGTGTCGCCGCTGTGGATAAAGAAGTCCGGCAGGCGCAGGCGCATCGCTTCGTAGATGCGCATGCCGCCGATGTCCGGGTTGATGCCGAAGCCCTGGCCGACGGTGTCGCCGCTCCAGACGAAGCGAATATTGCGCCGCGCCGTCGGGGCGCTGCGCAAGTGGCCGAGCCACGGTTCGCTGGCCACACCAGTGCGGGCGTCCTTGAAGTACACGCGATAGAAAATCGCCTGATCGGCGGGCAGCCCGGTGAGCTCAACACGGGCGGTGAAATCGCTGTGGGCATCGGCCAGCGCCGAGACGACGCGGCGTGGATTGCGAAACTGGCTGCGGGTGTCCCACTCGACCACCATCCGCGCCGGACGATCGCTGCGGCTCCAGATCATCGCGCGGTCGCCTTGCAGGTCGCCGGACTGCACGCCATCGGTGAGTTGCGGACGATCCTTGACCGACGCAATCACCGCCGGCGCCAGGCTCGGCATCAACAGACCGGCGCCGACGACTTGCATGACACGCCGGCGGCCCACATTGAAATCGCTCATGCTGTTCTCCCTGAAAAAAGGAAAACTAAAGCACGCGATGATGAATCCGGCATGACAACACATCCTCCTGTGGGAGCGAGCCTGCTCGCGAAAGCGGTGTGCCAGTCAACATCCATGTGACTGACAGATTGCATTCGCGAGCAGGCTCGCTCCCACAGGGGATTTGTGTTGTCAGTCAGGCCTTGGCGGGTTCCAGCGCCAGCTCAACGGCCTCCGGGCGTTTGACCGTTGCGTAGACAACGGCGGTCAACAAACTCCCCGCCACAATCGCCAGCAGATACAGCAGCGCATGATTGATCGCATTCGGGATCAGCATGACGAACAAGCCACCGTGCGGCGCCATCAGTTTGCAGCCGAAGTACATCGACAACGCACCGGTCAGCGCACCGCCAGCGATGCTCGCCGGGATCACCCGCAATGGATCTTTCGCGGCAAACGGAATCGCCCCTTCGGAGATAAAGCACAGCCCCAGTACGAAGGCAGCCTTGCCGGCCTCGCGTTCGGTCTGGGCGAACTTGCGCCGGGCGATGAACGTGGCGATGCCCAGACCAATCGGCGGCACCATCCCGGCCGCCATGGTCGCGGCCATCGGCGCGTAACTCTGCGAGGCCAGCAGCCCCACCGAGAACGCATACGCGGCTTTGTTGATCGGCCCGCCGAGGTCGACGCACATCATGCCGCCGAGCACGATCCCAAGCAGAATCGCGTTGGTGGTGCCCATGCTGTCGAGAAACTGCGTGAGCGCCGCGAGCATGCCCGCCACCGGTTTGCCGACCACGTAGATCATCACCAGGCCGGTGAACAGGCTGGCGAACAACGGGATGATCAGAATCGGTTTCAGTGCCTCAAGACTTTGCGGCAACGCGACATAACGACTGATCGCCTTGGCCGCATAACCGGCGATAAACCCGGCGACGATCCCGCCGATAAACCCGGCGCCCAAGGTGCTCGCCAACAGGCCGCCAATCATCCCCGGCGCCAGGCCTGGACGGTCGGCAATCGAGTAGGCGATGTAACCTGCCAGCAGCGGCACCATCAGCTTGAACGCGGTCTCGCCGCCGATCTGCATCAGTGCCGCCGCCAGTGTGCCTTCCTCTTTGAACGCGGTGATGCCGAAGACAAACGACAACGCGATCATCAAACCACCCGCCACCACCATCGGCAGCATGTACGACACGCCGGTCAACAGGTGTTTGTAGACGCCAGTTTTCTCCGACATGGCCGGTGCCTTGCCGTCGCTGGCGGCGCTTTCCTGCTGGCCTTCAGCGAGGGCTTTTTTCAGTGTGGCTTCGGATTGCTTCAACGCAATGCCGGTGCCGCAGCGGTAGATTTTCTTGCCGGCGAATCGCTCGGTGGCGACGTCGATATCCGCCGCCAGCAGCACCACGTCAGCCTCGGCAATCGCTGTCGCGCTCAGCGGAGTTTTCGCGCCGACCGAGCCCTGAGTTTCGACCTGCAATTCATAGCCCAGACGCTTGGCCGTTTGCTGCAACGCTTCGGCCGCCATGAAGGTGTGGGCGACGCCGGTCGGGCATGCGGTGATGGCGACGATGCGCGGCGCACGCTGCGCAACGGCAGCCGGGGCGGCTGCGCTGGCGACATAAATTTCGGCTTCTTCGGCACCACGACGCAGCACCGCTTCGACGTCCTGAAGGGCTTGCGCCGGGGCAATCTGAAAGACCCGTTTGCCGACAAAACGCGTCATGTCGACGTTACCGGTGGCGACCAGCAACACCCACTCCGCCGCTTCGATGGTCGCTGCCGACAATTCACGTTCCGGGTGCGCCGCGTCGACCACTTCGACGCTGGTGCTCCAACCCTGACGCTGGGCCGCCGCATCGAGCAAACGGGCGCACAGCACACTGGTGACCATGCCGTTCGGGCAAGCCGTAACAATGGCTAACTTCATGACAAACCCTCTTATTGTTCTGTCAGGGGGCGCACGCGCACGCCCTGTTCGAGCTGCGCCAGTTGCGCGGCGTCGTTGATGCCAAAACCGATCTGGGTCACCGCCATTGCGGCAATCGCCGTGGCCGTGCGCAAGGTTTGCTCCGGCGTGTCGGCACTGAGCAAACCGTGGAGCATGCCGGCCAACAGTGAATCACCGGCACCCACGGTGCTGGCGACGCTGACCTTTGGCGGCGAGGCATGCAGCGCCGAGCCGACGCTGAACCAGTTCACGCCGTCGGCGCCGTGGGAGATCACCACGTGTTCGATGCCTTGCCCGTGCAACTGCGCCGCTGCGTGCGCCTCGGCGGCGTGGGAAACCACTTCGCAACCAAGCGCATCGGCCAACTCTTCCGTATTCGGTTTGATCAGCCACGGACTGGCCTTGAGCGCTTCGCGCAATGCTTCACCGCTGGAATCGAGGGCGACTTTCAGTCCGAGGGAGTTCAGCCGTTCGATCAGTTCGCGCAACCACTGTGCAGTCACGCCGCGCGGCAGACTGCCGGCGACCACGACCGCGTCGTGCCCCGGCGCAATCTGCACCAGACGATCAAGCAATGCCTGCTGCGCCGCTGCATCGACCACCGGCCCCGGGCCGTTGATGTCGGTGATACGGCCATCGCGCTCGGCGACTTTGATGTTGCTGCGCGTTTCGCCCGGTACACGGACAAACGCATCGACAAAGCCACGCTTGGCGAACAGGGTCTCGAACGCTTGCAGATTGTCTTCGCCGAGAAAGCCGCTGACTGTCAGTTGATGGCCGAGGTCGGCCAGCACCTGCGCGACGTTCACGCCTTTACCGGCAGCATGGGTGTGCATCTCATCGCTGCGGTTGACCTGACCGGCAGCCAGTACCGGCAGCTCGACCGTGAGGTCCAGCGCCGGGTTGAGGGTCAGGGTGAGAATCTTGGCCATTACAGGGCCTCCACTAATGCACGCACTTCATTGGCGCAGCCCACGGTGAGGGCTTGTTGAGCAAGGGTTTGCGCCTGGGTCAGGCTGATTTCGCGGATGCGCGCCTTGACCTCGGCAATGCTGCGGCCGGACACGCTCAACTCATCGACACCGAGACCGACCAGCACAGGTACTGCCAACGGATCGGCTGCCAGCTCACCGCACACGCCGACCCATTTGCCATGGGCATGGGCCGCGCGCACGGTGATGTCGATCAGTTGCAGCACCGCCGGGTGCAAGCCGTCAGCCTGGGCCGACAGCGTCGGGTGACCACGGTCGATGGCCAGGGTGTATTGAGTCAGGTCGTTGGTGCCGACGCTGAAGAAGTCGACTTCCCTGGCCAGCACCGGCGCGAGCAACGCGGCGGACGGCACTTCGATCATGATCCCCAGTTGCAGATCGGCGACCGGGATTTCCAGACGCAGACGTTCGGTCATGTCGCGGGCCTGACGCCACTCTTCGACACTGCCGACCATCGGGAACATGATCCGCAATGGGCGGTTATCCGCCGAACGCAGCAAGGCACGCAATTGCGCTTCCATGATCTGCGGACGCTGCAAGGTCAGGCGAATGCCGCGCACGCCGAGGAACGGGTTTTCTTCCTTGGCAATCGGCCAATAGGGCAGCGGTTTGTCACCGCCGACATCCAGCGTGCGCACCACCAGCGGTCGACCGGCGAGGCCGTCGAGGACGCGGCGGTATTCGGCTTCCTGAGTCGCCTCGTCCGGCGCCTGCGGGTGGGCCATGAAAATCAGTTCGGTGCGCAGCAGACCGATGCCTTCGGCGCCCTGCTCCACCGCACTGATCACACCGGCGCTTTCGCCGATGTTGGCGAACACTTCCACGGCGTGACCGTCGGTGGTGTGCGCCGGTTGATGGCGTTGTTCGGCGGCTGCTTTGAGGCGTTGTTCGCGGGTGTCGCGTTCTTCGGTGGCGCGTTGCAGGGTCGCCGCATCGGCGTCGACATGCAGACGACCGCGTTGGCCGTCGAGCAGCAGCGGCGTACCCGGCGCCAGCAGCAACACCGCTGCACCTGCGCCGACCAGCGCCGGAATGCCGAGGGCACGGGCGACGATGGCGCTGTGCGCGGTGGCGCCACCGCGAGCAGTTAGAATCCCTGCCACTCGCGCCGGATCGAGCCGCGCCACGTCGGACGGGCCGACTTCGTCCATCACCAGAATGTACGGCTGCTCTGGCTCGTTCGGCGTCTGCACGCCACATAGTTGCGCCAGCACCCGGCGGCCGATATCACGCAGATCCGCCGCCCGTTCGGCGAGCAAGGCGTCCTGCAGCGATTCCTGCTGTTTGGCTGCAGCTTCAATCACTGCCATCCACGCCGCTTCAGCGCTTTCGCCTTGCTTGAGGCGCGTGTCGACTTCGTCGGTCAGTTCCGGGTCGTCGAGCATTTCCTGATGGGTGATGAAAATCTCGCGAATGGCTTTGGCTTTGCTGCGTTCGATCAAGCCTTGAATGTCGCTGCGCACATCGCTCAGCGCTTGCTTGAGACGCTCGCGTTCGATGCCGGCGGATTCGCCACGCAGCGGGTATTCGATAGTTTGCTGCACTTGAATGTGCGCCGGGCCGATGGCGATGCCCGGTGCAGCGGGAATCGCTTGCAACTGAGTGCCGGACGCCGGAGCGATCACGACTTCGGCGATATCGGCGATGACTTCGCGTTGCTGACTCACGGCCGGTAATGGCTCGACCTCTTCGCCAAGACCTTCTTCGATGGCCGCAAGCAATGCCGGCAACGCATCGGCAGCGATGCTTGGCTCGGCGATCAGCTCCAGCACCTGACCACGACGGGCGCCGAGGCTGAGCAGTTTGCTCAGGCTCTTCACCGACACGGCGCTGTCCTGACTGTCGACGATGCGTACACGAATCTCGCCGTCAAAACTCTTCGCCAGTTGCGCCAGGATTTTCGCCGGACGCGCGTGCAAACCATGGGCGTTGGCCAGCGCGATGCGTGCGCTCGGCCAGTCGGCAGGCAACTCGCCGCCGAGCACTTCAAGGACTTTGCGGCTGCTGGTGGCGCGGCCCAGTTCATGGCCGCGACCTTCGATCAACAATGCGCAGAGGCGTTCAAGCAGCGCCTGATGGGCTTCGCCGAGGCTGGCCAGGCAGAACAGACCGCTCAGCGGCTGACCGAGGTAGCGTATTGGTTTGTCCGGGGTGACGAAGGCCAGCCCCGGACGCTTCACGGTTTGTTCGCTGTGCAGCCACCACAAACCATCGCCCAACGGCAGCGCTTCGACTTGCTGCAACACGCCGGCAAAACCGTTGCTCACGCAATCAGCCTGACGCAGCAGACGCGCCCCCCGCCAGACCAACTCTTCGAAATCGTCGGCAGCGACACCGAGGCCGATCATCTGTGCGTCCAGCGCCAGTTCCTGCGGCGCGCCTTGCAGCAGTTTCAGCAGCGCTTCGGGGGAACTGGCGCGACGCAGGGCCTGGCCCAGATCGGTCTCGCCGAGGGCACGGGTCAGCAGTTGCAACAGGCGCAGGTGTTCGTCGGATTTGGCGGCGATACCGATGGCCAGATAAACGATCTGGCCGTCGCCCCAATCCACGCCCTCGGGAAACTGCATCAGACGCACGCCTGTGGCGAACACCTGATCGCGGGTTTCGGGCGTACCGTGGGGAATGGCAATACCTTGACCGAGAAAGGTCGAGCCCTGGGCTTCGCGGGCCTGCAGTCCGGCCAGGTATCCGTCGGCGACCAGTCCATCGGCGACCAGATGATTGGCCAGCAATTGCAGAGCAGCGGGTTTATCCACAGCCGATTGGCCCATGGATATCTGCTCTATAGTGAGCTCGAGCATGCGATCTCCTTTTTGGCACATGAAGGCGCCAGGTATTGTTTTGGATGGTTGCAGCTTAGGCGCTTGTCAGCCTCCTTTTCAGGGGCAGTTTTGGCGGTTTCACGGCAGAACCGGCCAAAAGCGTCTAAAACGTAGAAAATACGCTTGCTGAAACGTTTAATCTAGATTGATCGGCACGTTACTCGATAATGTCTCATCGTTGAAGTCCAACTTGTCGGATGCGTTGCGACAATGGTCGTCTGCCCGAATCGGGTAGGATTGGCGAAAATCTCGCCGTACGCTCGAAAAAACAAGGAAATACCGGGTTGAAACTCAGTGATATCGCGCGGTTGGCCGGAGTGTCCGTGACCACCGCCAGCTACGTCATCAATGGCAAGGCCGCACAGCAACGCATCAGCACCGCCACCGTCGAGCGGGTGCGTGCGGTGGTTGAGCAACACGGCTTCACGCCCAATCCACAAGCGGCCGGGTTACGCAGTCGGCATACCCGCACGCTGGGCTTTATCCTGCCGGATCTGGAAAACCCCAGTTACGCGCGGATCGCCAAACTGCTGGAACAAGGTGCGCGGGCGCGCGGCTATCAGTTGCTGATTGCCAGCTCCGACGATGCGCCGGATAGCGAACGCCAACTGCTGCAACTGTTCAAGGCGCGCCGTTGCGATGCGCTGATCGTCGCCAGTTGCCTGCCGGCCGGGGATGACAGTTACCGCCAGTTGCAGGCCAAGGGCCTGCCGATCATCGCCATCGACCGGGTCATGGAACCCGAGCATTTCTGCTCGGTGATCAGCGACGACCGCGAGGCCAGCCTGCACCTGACCCAGAGCCTGCTCGATCCTCAGTTGAAGCAGATCGTCCTGCTTGGCGCCCGCCCTGAGCTGAGTATCAGCCAGGAGCGGGCCGCCGGGTTCAAACAAGCCCTCGTCGATTTCAAAGGCGAAGTGCTGGTCGAGCATGCCGAATCTTTCAGCCGCGAATGTGGCAAGCAATTGATGGAAGAACTTCTGCAACGTCTGGGGCATTTGCCGGACGCGCTGGTGACGACTTCCTACGTGCTGTTGCAGGGCGTGTTCGACGCGTTGCATGACTTCCCGCTCAAATCCCGTCCACTGCGCCTCGGCACGTTCGGCGACACGCAGTTGCTCGACTTCCTGCCGCTGCCGGTCAACGCCATGGCCCAGCAGCACCAGTTGATCGCCGACAAGGCGCTGGAACTGGCACTGGCCGCCGTCGAACAGTCGGAATACAAGCCAGGCGTGCAAGCCATCGCGCGTACCTTCAAGCAGCGTATTCACCGGGACTGAACCGTGGAGCTGATCGACAGCCACACCCACCTGGACTTCCCCGACTTCGACGCCGACCGTTCGCAGTTGCTCGCCGAAAGCCGCGCCCTCGGGGTGCGGCGGATGGTGGTGCTGGGGGTCAGTGAAGGTAATTGGCAGCGGGTGTGGGATCTGGTGCAGAGCGATCCCGAGTTGTACGCGACGTTCGGTCTGCACCCGGTTTATCTCGATCAGCATCGCCCCGAAGATGTAAAGGCACTCGGCGACTGGCTGACGCGGCTGCGCGGACATCGGCAGTTGTGTGCGGTGGGCGAAATCGGTCTGGACTACTTCATCGAAACCCTCGGCCGCGAGCGCCAGCAGGCGCTGTTCGAAGCGCAACTGCAACTGGCGGCGGACTTTGCATTACCGGCGCTGATTCATGTGCGCCGCAGCCACGCGGCGGTGATTGCCACGCTCAAACGTTTTCGTTTGAAGCGGGCCGGGATCATCCACGCCTTTGCCGGCAGTCGCGAAGAGGCGCGCGAGTACATCAAACTCGGTTTCAAACTGGGTTTAGGTGGCGCGCCGACCTGGCCGCAGGCGCTGCGCATGCATCGGGTACTGGCGGATCTGCCGCTGGATTCGATCGTGCTGGAAACCGATTCACCGGACATGGCGCCCGCGATGTTTCCCGGTCAGCGCAACAGCCCGGCGCATCTGCCAGCGATTTGTGCAGTGCTCGCGCAACTGATGAATATCAGCGCGCAGCAATTGGCTGCTACCAGCACTGCCAACAGCTGCGAAGTGTTCGGCTGGTAAGTTAGCTGCGTACACGCTACACGCGGAAGGCGCTGATCAGCTGTTTCAGTTCCACCACCTGCGCCGACAAAGCCCGACTCGCATCTTCAGTCTGATGCGCGCCCTGCGCCGTGCGTTCGCCGGCACGGTTGATCTCGACGATGTTCTGGTCGATGTCATGGGCCACCGCTGTCTGCTGCTCCACCGCAGCGGCAATCTGCTGGTTCTGGTCGACGATCATGCCCACCGCGCCAAGGATGTTTTCCAACGCCTGCTGAACCTTCTCCGACTGCCCGACCGTGCCGTTGGCCATCTGATGGCTGATGCCCATGGCCTTCACCGCCGCACCGACGCCGCCGTGGAGCTTGGCGATCATCTGCTCGATTTCTTCGGTCGACTGCTGCGTGCGTTTGGCCAACGTGCGCACTTCATCCGCGACCACGGCAAAACCGCGCCCCTGCTCCCCGGCGCGAGCGGCTTCGATCGCAGCGTTGAGTGCCAGCAGGTTGGTCTGTTCGGCGATGCTCTTGATCACTTCCAGTACGCGGCTGATCGACTGGCTGTCACTCGCGAGTTGATTGATCACCCGCACCGATTGATCGATCTCGCTGGCCAGCGCGGCAATGCTGCCCTGCTGCGATTCCACCAGACCACGACCATTGACGGTCTCGTCATTCACGCTGTGGGCGCTGCTCACCGCCGCTGCGGCACTGCGCGCCACCTCCAGTGAGGTCGCCGACATCTGGTTCATCGCCGTGGCCACTTGTTCTATCTGCGTGCGCTGCCCGGCAACGGCCTGATTGCTTTGCGCCGAGACATTTTCAACCTGCGCGGCCTGACGCTCGACTTCGCCAACGGTGTGGCCGACGCGCTCGATCAAGTCGTGAATTTTCCTCACCGTGCCATTGAACACTTCGCCCAACTCACCCAGCTCATCACGGCTGCTGGCCTTGAAGTTGACGGTCATGTCGCCGGCTGCAACCTTGTCCATCATCGCGCCAAGGCGTTTGAGTGTGGTGCGAGTCGAAGCGTAGAAACCGCCGTAGAGATAGAAAATCAGCACAAACACCACCGACAACGCCACAGCTTGCAAGACCATGTGCGTGCGGTTTTGCGCCAGACGCTGCTGCAATTGCGTGTCGAGGAATTTCAGGGAGGCTTCGTCGAGCTGGTAGGTCTTGTCGATCAGCCCGGTGATCTGGTCGTAAAAGGCCTGCCAAGGTGCGTCGAGGGTGTCGGCCATCACCACTTGCTCTTCGAACAATTCGCTGGCCTGTTTAAGCGACGCTTTACTCGTCTCGGCCTGAGCGCTGAGTGTTTCGTGCGCCGCTTTGCTGGAGCCGAGGGCGTCCTGTAGCTTCAGGCCATATTCAGCTTGAAGCTTTTCGATCTGCACCAGCAGTTCATCAAAACGGGTGCTCGACGAACTGTTGAGAAAACCCTGCCCCAGCGAATACGAACCCATCGCCCGGCCTTCGCCGAGGGTCTGGGTAACGGCCGGTGTTATCAAGGTAACGAGTTCGCTGAGCTGACGGATGTCACCCTGATTGTCGCGACTCAGGCCAGCCTGACCGGTGATGATCTGGCTGAAAATCTGCGCACTGGCCAGCAACTTGCCGATCAAGGCACTTTTGCTTTGCAGGGAGTTTTCCGCTTGCTGGGCTTTGAACGCGGCAATCATTTCATCGCGTTTACCGTCGAACACCTTGATCTGCTCAGGATCGTCGGTCATTGCCGTCAGCCCTTGCAGGCGCGCCAGAACGGCTTGTTCGAGGGTGCTGATCTGCGCTTCGACATTGCCAGCCTTGCCGGACTGGCCGAGGGTGACGTTGATCTGCACCAGGTTGTTGAGGGTTTCCAGATCCCGACGCAGGCTCAGGCTGCTGCCCAGCAGGTCGAGGCTTTGCAGCTCGACGCGGGTGCCCTGAAATTCGCGATAGGAATCGCGCACCAGATAGAAATTGGTCACCAGCATCGGCACCAGGAACAGCACGCTGATCAGGCTGAACTTCATGCCGAAGCTCAGACGGTTCATCAGCGAGACGGCGGGATAGAGCAAGCTCTTCACTGGAAGTCTCCCTTGGTTTTTCTTGTTTTTATTGGCAGGCGCGCAGAGACAGCAGATAGCCACCATCGGGCGCTATCTCTGTATAGCTCAAATCGGAGGGAGGTTTTGTAACTTAAGGTTAACGGTGGCGTGTGCCGAGGGAGTTTGCTCCCTCGGCACCATCAATCAGTGAATCAGCACCGTCCACAAGGCAAACCCGGCATACCACAGCACCGCCGCGCGCAGCAGCAATTCCCACAGGCAATCGAGGGTGTTGATGCCTTCAGGCCCAACGGCAGGAGCCGGGATCTCCCCCGCTGCCAATCCGACCTTGTTGATCAGTTGCGCAGCACTGATGTTCCAGTTCAGCAACTCATGCAGCATCACTCGGCTGACCGCGACGAAGTTGCCGACCAACGCAAAACTCGCCGCCAGCAAGCGCACAGGCACCCAGTCGAAGGCGTGGCGCAGTTGCGCGGCACGCTCGACCAGCGCCGGGTTCTGACCGTGCTCTTCGGCCAGCGCCAACAAGCGATAGGCCAGCGCCGCCACCGGGCCGAGCACGAAATACCAGAAGATCACCGCGAAGAAGCTCTGGTAGGCCTGCCACAACAGATGCCCCTGCACCCGGTCGAGCAATTGCTCGCCGCTGTCGGCGCAGATATCCAGATCACGCTTGGCCACATGCGCCGCCGCTTGCAGATCCTCACGCCGCCAGGCATCGCGGAACGGCCCGAGCCCGCCGAGCAAGTCACCACGCCCCAGGCTGTAAATCACCACCAGCAAATGCACCGGCAGGGCCAGCAGGCCGTATGCCACGGGTTCCAGCACTACCAGCAACAGACCCAGCAACGCCACCGGCAGCAACACCAGAATCGTCAGCACCAGCCAGGGCTGTTTGGCCAGACGCTCGCTGCTTTCGAGTTTGTTCAGTTCGCGGATCCATCCGCCATCGCGTTGAACCCGATGGCGCAAGGCCGAGAATTTCTCGATCCAGACCGCCAGCAGTAACACCAGAAAACTCATTGTCCTTCCTCTTGTGCCAGGGCCGCGCGGTAACGCGCCCAGTCGAATGCCGGGCCAGGATCGGTCTTGCGCCCGGGTGCAATGTCGCTGTGTCCGCAAATACGTGCGCCGGTGATGGCCGGAAATGCGCTTTGCAACTGGCGGGTCAGCACGGTCAGCGCCTGATACTGCGCGTCGGTGAACGGCAGATCATCGGTGCCTTCAAGCTCGATGCCCACAGAAAAATCGTTACAGGTTTCGCGCCCCTCGAACATCGACACGCCCGCATGCCACGCCCGCTCAAGACAGGAGACAAACTGGGTGACCTTGCCGTCACGTTCGATCAGAAAATGCGCCGAGACCCGTAGGTCGGCAATCCCTGCAAAGTAGGGATGTTCGGTGACATCCAGACGATTCTGGAAAAATTCCTGCACCTTGCCGGTGGCGAACTGCGCTGGTGGCAGGCTGATGTTGTGGATCACCAACAGGGAAATTTCGCCCGCAGGGCGTTCATTGAAGTTGGGCGATGGGCAGGCCTGCACCCCGTGACACCACCCGCTAGCGGGATCCAACTGCATACCGATTCCTTCAACGCCGACTGTGTTGGCGCCCAGTATGCCGTGATCGGCCCCCGGCGCGCGATCACTTGGCGCGATTGAGTCGTCGCAGATTGCCAAGCACCGACTCCAGCGCGCGGTCGAACAGCAGGGTGTCATCGAGCGCGCGCACCGCACCGCGCTGGAATTCAATGGCCAATCCGATGCGGCTGCGCTCCAGCACTTTCATCCCGGTGCGGTCGACAAAGACGTATCTGTCGGTGACGTCGATGATCGCCGCGAGTTTGCAGCGCAGGGTGTGTTCATCTTCTTCCTGAAACACTACCCAACTGCCCACACGCAGTTGATCGACCTGTTGCAGGCCTGCGTCGTCGCGGGACGAGGGCGCCGATGCCAGCGCCATCACGCCTTCATCTGCGGTTTGCAACCGGATCTGCTGCGACACCTCGATCAGCGCCGGCGCCGCTTCATCGGCCACAGTTGAAGGTTCAAGCACCCGTACGTGAAGCGCTTCCAGCTCGCTGAAGAATTCGCTGGTGGCAAACGGATCGAATGCCGATCTGCTCAAACCATCACGCAGCGATTTCAGCAACCCCGGTACCAGTGCCAACAAACGCATGCCGGACTCGGTATCGTCATGACGCTGCACACTCCAGATCAGTTGTTCCAGAGTCTGCACATCAGCCTGCCACTCGGCAGACTGCTCGCCATGCTTGAGGCCGGTCAGCAGCAGCACTTTGCTCCAGGCGTTCTGGACGAATGTCACCACCGACGGTGGCAGGACTTTGCCCAACAGTGCCTGATTCAAAGCCTGCTCGACCCGTCGACGGGCCAGCTCGGTTTTCGCCCGACCTTCTTCGGCATCCCGCAGACGCTGTTCGAGCAACTCGCTGCGACGGCGTTCATCACTGGTGAAGGCGAGGAAGTCGGCGAGCAATTCGGAAAAAATCGCCGGATCATCGACAAAGTCTGTGAGCAAGCGCTGCACCACCTGCTCGATTCGCAGGTACAAGCTGTCACGCGCCTCACCATCGCAATCACCCCAACCCATCGCCGCTTCGGCAATTTCATTGAGCAAGCGACGCGCCGGATGGCTGCTGCGACTGAAGAAACTCTTGTCGAGCACCGCCACCTTGAGCATCGGAATCTGCAAACGGGCGATCAGTGCCTTGAGCGAGTCCGGGACATTGCGATCGTCAAGAATGCAGTCGAACACCATGGCAATCAGGTTGATCACGTCTTCATCAGCGCCGCCGACGATCCGCGATTTGCCACTTTTGACGCTGACCCGCGTAAGCAGCTGTTCGAGCTGGTTACGCAGATCGAAGTCGTCCTGTGAAGCCAGCGCCGGCACATATTGCTGCAAGTGCGAGAGCAGGCGCAGCAGGTCGCGGGTGGAGATGGGTTGAGCCGCAGCGCTCGGCTCCAGAATCGGCGCAACGCTGCCGCGCACGTGCAACAGCAACTCCTGCAACGCGGCAAAGACTTCCTGCACACCTTCGTCTGCTGGCGGCGGATCGTTACTTTCTTCGCTGTTCACGTCGGCCACTGCGCGATCGATAGCGCGACGCGCGGGTACCGGTTTCAATTCGGGCAACACGCCGGTGGCGCTGAGCAACTGATTGGCTTCGGCATACAGCTGTTCGGTGTCCGCCAATACATAGCGTTCGAACAGTTTGAGCAGGATCAGCTTGACCTTGATCTCCACGCCCAGGTTGCGCCCGGCCTGAAGGAAATATTCGCAGAGCAGCGCCGGTCCGAGCGGGTTGTGCTGGTCGTCGAGGGGATTGCCGAGCAATGCACTGAGACGCGCGGTCAGTTGATCGAGCGCGAAGCCATCACGCTTGAGCACGCGGCCGACCATGGTCTCTACGGCCACATTGCGCTCCATGTCATCGGTGCGCGGCGCGGATTCTTCGTATAGCAAAGTGCGCGGAAGCGCGTTGTGCGCAGAATCGTTTTGAGTGAGGCCGACAAAAGCCTCGAAGAACTGCTCAAGAAAGCCGCGCTCGATGTTTTTGCGCTTGAGGCGCAGGTCGCGCATGGCTTCGAAGAAAATGTTCTGTTCGACGTCGTTGCGCGCCCGGTCGGCCATTTCGAACAGGGTGTCGTCGGCGTTGTCGAACAGCTCCTGCAGACCGTGGCGCAATTGCTGAGCAGCCTTGTCGCGAACCTGAAGCAGAATCACAGGCAGGCGGGCGAGCGGCGAATGATTCGCCTGATCGGTAGCGGCCTTGTGCAAAGGCACTACTTTCCCGTCTTTGTGCATCCAAGCCTCCTGAAACGGTGATTCTTTCGTTGATCAGCAACATCGATGGCAACGTCAAAGCTATGACGTCAAACGCAAGGCGAATTATCTTGCAAAAGTTATCCCCGGCGCCATAGGCGTCAGGGTTTCCCCTATGCCCCGGACGCCTTCCACTGACCACGTGCGAACACTGTTTGCTCAAAGAAAATCGACCAGATGCAGTCAAGCAGGCGAGTTATCGCCTTGGGTTGGCTCGTGCCATGCCCCTATAATCGAATCACTTTGTTTGTGGAGCCCGTTATGCCGAATCTACGTCTCGCCGATTTGACCGCCGAAATCGAAGCCAACGTGCGCCGTGCGTTGCTCGAAGACATCGGCAGCGGCGACATCACCGCGCAACTGATCCCGGCCGAACGCCTGGCCAAAGCCACCATCATCACGCGCGACGACGCCGTCATCTGCGGCACTGCTTGGGTAGATACGGTGTTTCGCCAGCTCGATCCGCGTGTGGCGGTGCATTGGCAAGTGGTCGATGGCGAGCGGGTCAAACCCAATCAGCCACTGTTTCACCTGGAAGGCCCGGCCCGTTCGCTGTTGACTGGTGAGCGCAGCGCCCTGAACTTCCTGCAATTACTCTCGGGCGTGGCAACCCGCGCGCAGTATCTGGCGGACTTCGTCGCCGAAACCCAGGTCAAGCTGCTCGACACCCGCAAGACCCTGCCAGGCCTGCGTCTGGCGCAGAAATACGCCGTGACCTGCGGTGGCTGCCACAATCATCGCATCGGCCTGTACGACGCCTTTCTGATCAAGGAAAACCACATCGCTGCCAGCGGTGGCATTGCGCAAGCCATTGAAGCCGCGCACAGGATTGCCCCGGGCAAACCGGTGGAAATCGAAGTGGAAAGCCTGGATGAGCTGAAAGAAGCTCTGGCGGCCGGCGCCGACATCATCATGCTCGACGAACTGAGCCTGGACGACATGCGCGAAGCGGTGCGCCTGAACGACGGCAAGGCCAAACTGGAAGCCAGCGGCGGGATCAACGAAAGCACACTGTTGCCGATCGCCGAAACCGGAGTGGATTACATCTCGATTGGTGCGATGACCAAGGATGTGAAGGCGGTGGATCTGTCGATGCGTCTGAGCCTCTGAAGACTGCACGCCATAAGAAACGCCAGCCTGGTTGAGGCTGGCGTTTTTGTTTCAAACCACCAGATTGTTCGTCTCGCAGTACTCTTCCCACTCGACGCCCAGTATGTCGGCAGCCTCTTTGTGCAATACGAGACGCTGAGCCTCGAACTCTTCAGGCGTGCTGGTGTACTTGAGCGTCAGTTCCCACGGCTGCAAACCCTGAGCCTCGGCTTCATCTTCGAATGCCCACTGGATCTGGTCTTTCTGATCATCGGCACTCAAGTCCTTGATCTCTGCAGCCAACTGAGGCGACTCCAGGAGATACTTTTTGAGTGCTTCTTCGTGTGTTGCTTCTTGGGTCAATTCTTTCGCGGTCATGGCGTTCTCGCTGATCTTAGGAATGGAAGATGGATCTGGATCATCAAGGATCTCTCTGACGCGGTTAGCCCGGCCTTCGGAACCATTCGGGATCATCTGAAAACTGCTAAGCGATGCTCATGCAGGCACCGAATATAGGACGTTTGCATGACGAATTACACGGCTCTTTACATCTCTTGCACAAAAAGCTGACCTGCGGAACATGAATCGGAGGGTGAAATTGCGGAGGTGGTGCCCGAGACAGGAATCGAACCTGCGACCTTCGCGTTACGAGTGCGCTGCTCTACCGGCTGAGCTACACGGGCGGTGGGCTAAACCTAGCACCGGTCCTGGACTCCGGCAACTTGACTGGGGCACTGTTGCTTTACAGCAGACAAAAAAATGCCCCACCGTTTCCACGGTGGGGCATTTTTATTGCGCTAAAGCGTTCGGGTGATTAAACGCCCGAAGCCTTGGCCGCTGCCACGTCTTTGATGGACAGCTTGATACGGCCGCGGTTGTCCACGTCCAGTACCAGCACTTCCACTTCCTGGCCTTCTTTCAGGATGTCGGTCACTTTCTCAACACGAGGGTCTCTCAGCATCGAGATGTGAACCAGACCGTCCTTGCGCGGCAGGATGTTGACGAATGCGCCGAAGTCGACGAT
>NZ_JBIUWI010000032.1:0-10223 GCF_044743385.1 Pseudomonas sp. NPDC087639
CAGTACGCAGAGCATATCGTACAGCAGGTTGGCGGCCAGCAGCGAGGTGTTGCCGGTGGAGTCATAAGCGGGCGAGACTTCTACCAGATCGCAACCGATCAGGTCGAGGCCTTGGCAGCCGCGAACGATCTCAATCGCCTGAATGGTCGTCAGACCCCCGATTTCCGGGGTGCCGGTGCCTGGCGCCCAAGCCGGGTCGATGCCGTCGATGTCGAAGCTCAGGTACACCGGACCACCGCCGACTTTCTCGCGCACTTCGGCCATCAGCGGGGCCAGCGACTTGTGCCAGCACTCTTCGGCCTGCACCACGCGGAAACCCTGATCGCGGCTCCAGTTGAAGTCATCAGCGGTGTAGCCCTGCGCACGCAGACCGATCTGCACTACGCGGTCGCAGTCCAAAAGACCTTCTTCGACGGCGCGACGGAAAGTCGTGCCGTGGGCGATTTTCTCGCCAAACATGTGATCGTTGACGTCAGCGTGGGCGTCGATGTGTACCAGACCGACCTTGCCATGCTTTTTATGGATGGCACGCAGGATCGGCAGGGTGATGGTGTGGTCGCCACCCAGGGTCATCGGGATGACGTTGTGCTCGAGGATGTTGTCGTAGGCTTCTTCGATGATGCGCACGGCGTCGAGCAGGTTGAAGGTGTTGATCGCCACATCACCGATGTCGGCGACCGACAGCGAATCGAACGGCGCAGCGCCGGTGGCCATGTTGTACGGGCGGATCATCACCGATTCGGCGCGGATGTCGCGCGGCCCGAAGCGGGTGCCGGGGCGCAGCGAAGTACCGATGTCCAGAGGCACGCCAACGAAGGCAGCGTCCAGACCGGCAGCGGTCGGTACATGGGGGAGTCGGAGCATGGTGGCGATGCCGCCGAAGCGCGGCATTTCGTTGCCGCCCAGTGGTTGGTGAAGAATCTTGTCCACGGGTAGGGCCTCATCGTCTTGTTTTATTTATGTCGGCGCACCGGCAGGCGGGCACCGCTGTGGGCCGATTCTGCGAAATGTAGTGAGGGGGAAGAATCGCTACGGGCAAATACTTAGTTCAGATTTTTCTAAACTAATGCCAAGGCGCGGGATAGACTCTCAGGCCCTGTGTTGATGACCCTGTGGCGAGGGGATTTATCCCCGATGGGTGGCGAAGCCGCCCCAATTCCTGCGGCTCGGTCCATCAGGCACCCCGCGTGTATTGAATTTACGACTGCTTCGCAGCCGGTCGGGGATAAATCCCCTCACCACAAAGTCATCAGCGTTCGACAGATGTTTGGAGAGCCGCATGGCCAACGCTTTACCCGACCTGAAACTATTACGCATCTTCGTCAGCGTGGTCCGTCATCAGGGTTTCGCCAACGCGCAACAGGAACTCAACCTGTCGACTTCGGCGATCAGCACCTACATGAGCCAGCTCGAAGCCGCGCTCGGTCTGGTGCTGTGCCATCGTGGCCGTGGCGGGTTCAGCCTGACCAGCAAGGGTGAGCTGTTCCATCAGGAAACCCTGCGCCTATTGGCCGAACTCGAAGGCTTCGAGCAATACGCCGCCGCGCTCAAAGGCGAACTGCGCGGCACGCTCAACCTCGGGGTGATCGACTCGACCGTCAGCGACAAGGCCCTGCCGTTCGCCGAAGCCATCGGCGCCTACAGTCAGGAACACCCGGCGGTGCATTTGCATTTGTCGGTGATGAGCCCTTATGAGTTGCAACTCGGAGTGCAAGACAACCGCCTCGATCTGGCCATTGGTGCGTTCTCCACGCGCATGAGCGGTCTGGTCTATATGCCGCTGTACCGCGAGCAACACTGGCTGTATTGCAGCAGCCGACACCCGTTGTTCAACGAGCGGCGCATTCCCGAACAAGTCATCACCCAGCAACGCATGGTCGGGCGCGGTTACTGGAGTCAGGCGGAACTCGCCCGCCACGGTTTCAAGCACAGCGCCGCGACCGTGGAGAGTATGGAAGCGCAGCTGATTCTGGTGCTGTCCGGCGCCTACATCGGTTATCTGCCGGAGCATTACGCTCAGGCTTGGGCCGACAAGGGCGATTTGCGCGTGCTGCTGCCGGCGACCTTCGGTTATCAGGCGCCGTTCTCGATGATCATGCGCCGTGGCCGCAGTCGTGAGCCGCTGATCCAGACGTTCCGCGATTTGCTCAAAGCCCAGCTCAATCAGGCCTAAGAATATGTCCAGACCCCAATGCCCGCGCTGCCTGCGCCCACAAACCCATTGCCTGTGCGCGCTGATCCCCAGTCTCGACAGCCGCACCCGGGTGTTGCTGTTGCAGCATCCGAGTGAGGTCAATCATGCGTTGAACACCGCGCGGCTGGCGGCGCTGGGTTTGACTAATGCCGAACTGATCGTCGGTGAGGTGTTCGAGGATTTGCCGACGCTGTTGAACCGGCCGGGGTATCAGGCGCGTTTGCTGTTTCCGGCGGACGGTGCGCAGCCGATGCAGGCTTACGGCGAGTCCGAGCAACCGCTGTTGCTGGTCGTGCCGGACGGCACCTGGCGCAAGGCGCGCAAGATGCTGCACCTCAATCCGCTGTTGGCGGCGTTGCCACGGGTGACGCTGGCCGAAGGTGGTGTGTCGCGGTATCGGTTGCGCAAGGCACCGGGGCCGGGGGCGTTATCGACGCTTGAAGCGATTGTGCAGGCGCTCGAAACTCTCGAAACGCCGACTACGTTTGCGCCATTGCTGAGGCCGTTCGAGGCATTGATCGACGGGCAGATTGCGGCGATGGGGGAGGAGGTTTTTCAGCGTAATCATGCTGACAGATGATCGTTCCCACGCTCGGCGTGGGAACGATCATTGGCTACCGCTCGCGCATCGCCTCGGTACGGGCCTTGAGCACCGGTTTCAGCAGGTAATCCAGCACACTTTTCTCCCCGGTAATAATGTCCACCGTTGCTACCATCCCCGGAATGATCAGCAACGGTTTCGCATCCCCGCCCAAGTGGTTTTTATCGGTGCGCACCTGAATCAGGTAAAAGCTGTTGCCCTTGTCATCGGTGATCGTGTCGGCACCGATCAACTCAAGTTTGGCGCTCAACCCACCGTAGATCGTGTAGTCGTAGGCACTGAACTTGACCATGGCTTTCTGGCCCGGATGCAGGAATGCCACGTCCTGCGGTCGCACCTTGGCTTCGATCAGCAGGTTGTCTTCCAGCGGCACGATTTCGACCATGTCGCTGCCCGGCTGGACCACGCCGCCGATGGTGTTGACCTTCATTTGCTTGATCACACCACGGACTGGCGAGGTCACGGTGGTGCGGCTGACGCGGTCGTCGATGGCGATGCTCGACGCGGTGATTTTCGACAGGTCGGTGCGTTTCTCGTTCAGCTCCTTGGCGGCCTCGGAGCGGAAGGTTTGCTCCGACTCGTCGATCTTGCTGCGGATCTCGGCAATCGCCGACTCGGCACGGGGAATCGCCAGTGTCGTCGCGTTCAGCGAGCCACGAATTTCCACCGCACTGCGCTTGAGCCGCAGGATTTCCACCGGCGACACCGCGCCGGTTTTCACCAGCGGTTCGGACATGTTCATCTCTTGTTGCAACAGCGCCAGGCTTGAACTGAACTGGCCCTGCTTGGAGCGAAACTCCGCCAGTTCCTGAGTCTTCTGCCGCAGTTGTTCGCTGAGGGTGCGTTGTTCGCTGGCCAGCCGTCGCTGGCGTTGTTCGTACAGCGAGCGTTCGTCTTCGGCGACTTGCGGTGCCTTGGCGATCACTTCAGCGGAGAGCTTGAACGGCCGGCCTTCAGACTCCGCCGACAAGCGTTCGACCTGCGCGGTCAGCGCATAACGGTCGGCCTCGCTCTCACCTTTGTTCGAGCGAAACCGCGTGTCATCCAGGCGCAGCAGGGTGTCGCCCTTGTTCACCATCTGCCCTTCGCGGACAAAAAGCTCGGTGACGATCCCGCCCTCAAGGTTCTGGATCACTTGAACCTTGCTCGACGGAATCGCCTTGCCTTCGCCCATGGTCACTTCTTCGAGCACCGCGAACTTGGCCCAGACCAGTGCGCTGATCAGCAGGCCCGCCGCCAGCCACACGGTAACCCGCGACCAGCGTGGCGAATCCTGCAATGAGGCGCCGGCGGTTTCCGGCATGAACTCGGCCTCGGCGCTTTTGCCGAAGCTGTCGAAGTAGCCGCGTGATTTGCCATCGGATGCAGCAGACATGGCTTACTCCTAGACTGCCGCCGAGCCGACACGGCCCTTGCGCAGTGCATCGATGACTGCTTCTTTCGGGCCGTCAGCGACGACCCGGCCGTTGTCCAGCACCAGCAAGCGATCCACCAGGCTCAGCATCGAGGTGCGGTGGGTGACCAGCAGCAGGGTTTTGCCTTGTACCCAGCCATGCAGTTTCTGGCGCAGCAGGTCTTCGCTGCTGTTGTCCATGGCGCTGGTGGGTTCGTCGAGCAGCATGATCGGTGGATCGAGCAGCAACGCACGGGCCAGCAACACCGCTTGACGTTGACCGCCGGAGAGCAACTGTCCCCGCTCGCCCACCGGCCGGTCGAAACCTTGCGGATGCTGGCGGGCGAGTTCGGTGACGCCGGTCAGTTCGGCGACTTCCAGCATGCGTGAATCGCTGATGTAGCGCGCGCCGAGGGTCAGGTTGTCGCGCAGGCTGCCGGCCAGCAGCGGCAAGTCGTGGGCGACGTAACCGATCTGCTGGCGAAGGTCGGCGACATCCAGTTGCTGCAGCGCGAGGCCGTCGAGCAGTAACTGGCCTTCCTCGGGCTCGTAGAAACCCATCACCAGCCGCGCCAAAGTGCTTTTTCCCGAACCGCTGCGGCCGATGATGCCGACCCGTTCACCGGGTTTCAGGCTGAAACTGACATTGCTCAGGGCCGGTGCATTCTGGCCGTTGTAGTGGAACGTCACGCCGTTGACGTCGAGGGCGCCTTGCAGTTGTGTGCGTTCCAGTGGCCGCTGTTTGCCGTCACGCTCCTGGGGCAGGGCCATCAGCGCATCGGTGCTTTTCATGGTCAGTTGCGCTTGCTGGTAGCGGGTGATCAGCCCGGCGATCTGCCCCAGTGGCGCCAGCACGCGACTGCCGAGCATGTAGGTCGCCACCAATGCGCCGACACTAAGGTTGCCGGCGATGATGCTGTAGACCCCGGCGACAATCGTCGCCATCCCCGAGAACTGCTGAATGAACAGCGTGCCGTTGGTGGCCAGCGCCGAGAGGTTGCGCGCGTGGCTGTCGAGACGGGTGAGGGCGCCGTGGGTGCTTTCCCATTGGTGCTGGCGCTCGCTTTCGGCGCTGCACGCCTTGAGGGTTTCCAGGCCACCGAGGGTTTCGATCAGCAGCGCCTGGCGTTCAGCGCCGAGGCTCAGACTCTTCTGCACCGTGTCGCGCAGGCGCACCTGAATGATCATCGCGAAGATGATGGTCAGCGGAAACGCCAGCAGGGGAATCACCACCAACCAGCCGCCGAGCAGGCCGATCACCACCAGCATCAACACCACGAAGGGCAGGTCGATCAGGCTGGTCAGGGTCACGGCCGTGAGGAATTCACGCAGGCCCTGAAAGTCGTGAATGCTCTGGGCGAAACCGCCGATGGTCGCCGGCCGCGCCTTCATCGACATGCCGGTGATGCGCTCGAATAAAGTCGCGGAAAGGATCACGTCGGTTTTCTTGCCGGCGGTGTCGAGCAAGTGTGCGCGCACTACCCGCAGCACCAGTTCGAAACCGGTGCCGATCAACAGCCCGATCGACAGCACCCATAGGGTCGACGTGGCCTGATTGGGCACCACGCGGTCGTAGGTTTGCATGACGAAAAGCGGCACCATCAGGCCTAACAGGTTGATCAGAAAACTGGCGAGGATCGCGTCGCTGTACAGCCATTTCGACAGCTTCAGGGTGTCGCGAAACCACGCATGCACCCGCGGCACCAGCGGAGAACGCAGGTCTTCGAGTTCGTGGCGTGGCCGGGCGAACAAGGCCTGGCCACTGTAGTGTTCGCTGAGTTCTTCGCGGCTGACCCATTGCTCACCACCATCGGCTTCACTGGGCAGAATCAGCGCTTTACCGTCATCGCCAAACCGCCGCAGCACGGCGGTGCGACCGTCGTTGAGCAGCAGCAGAATCGGCAGATTCAGTGGCGAGATGTCTTTCAGTTCACGGCGCAACAGTCGCGCCTGCAACCCGGCCCGGGCGGCGGCGCGGGGCAGCAGATCCAGGCTCAGGCGTTGTTTGTTCAGGGGCAGCCCGGCACTCAGGCTGGCGCGACTGACCGTCGCGCCATGGAGTTTGCAGAGGATCAACAGACCGTCGAGTAACGGATCATCGAAGCTCAGCCGCGGATCGACCCCTGCGTTACCGGGTTCCATGCTGGTCATATTGATCGCTCCCCTGTTACCGCTTCATTGGGCCTACTGATCGTTCCCACGCTCTGCGTGGGAATGCCTCCAGGGACGCTTTGAGTCCAGTGACGCGGAGCGTCACGGGCTGCATTCCCACGCGGAGCGTGGGAACGATCAGGATCAGCAGCCTTCGGCAGGAGGTTTACGTCATTTCAGCTCTGGCAGACGTGCTTCGTTCTTCACCTCGGTTGTGGCGATCGCATCGGCCGGCAGCACCACCCGTTGCTTGCTCAGCAACTGGCCCATGTTCGCCAGCACGCGGTACATCGAATATTCCTCGGTGTAGCGGATTTCGGTGTAGCGACGGTTGGCGTTGTAGAGCTCGTTTTCGCTGTCGAGCAAGTCGAGCAGGGTACGTTGGCCGAGGCCGAACTGATCCTGATACGCGGCGCGCACACGCTTGGTGGTGTCGGCGTATTCGCGTGCGGTCGGGGTTTGCTTCTTGGCGTTCTCCATGGCGTTCCAGGCCAGGCGAATGTTTTCGTTGAGCTGGCGCAGGGCGTTGTTGCGGATGTCCATCGCCTGATTGATGTCGTGGGCGTTCGCAGCCAGGCGAGCCTTGTCGCTGCCGCCGCGGAACAGGTTGTAGTTCATCACCACACCCACACGCCATTCGTTGTCGTGGCCCTCATCGCCCTGCACGTTGTTGTTCGCGCCGACCGCCGCCTCTGCGTCGAAACGTGGGTAGAACGGCGACTTGGCAACTTCGTATTGGCTTTCGGCCGATTGCACGTCGGCCTGGGCGGATTTCAGGTAAGGGTTGTTGTCGACCATGCTCTGCTGGGCTTCGCGCAGATCGGTAGGCAATTCGCCGCGGGTCGAGGCGGGGGTTTCCAGCTCATCGGGCATGCGCCCGACCACGCTGTAGAAGTTGGCTTCGGCATCGGACAGATCGACTTCGGCGGTGTCGAGGTTGTTTTGCGCCAGCGCCTTACGGGCTCCCGACTGGTCGGAGTCGGCGGTGCTGCCAACGCCGCGCTCGGTGCGCAGGCCGATCTGATCGTTGACGCGCAAGTGTGCTTGCAGGTTGTTGGTAGCCAGGGTCACCAGTTCGCGGCGCTTGAGCACTTCGAGATAGACCTCGATGGTGCGCAGGGCCAGATCCTGCGCGGTGCCTTGCGCATAGTAGGCGCGCGAGTTGGACACGCCCTTGGTGCGCTCGACCTCGTTGGCGGTGTTGAAACCGTCGAACAGCATCTGCCGCAAGCGCAGCTCGGACTGGGTGTAATTGAGAATGCGCGTGTCGTGATTGCCAAACGCGCGGGTGTTGGTGTTGTCGCTGTAGCCGCGACCATAAGCGGCGTTCAAATCGACCGACGGATAGAAGCCGCCCTTGGCGACTTTGACTTGTTCATCTGCCGACAGGCGTGCGTCCACGCGCGAAGCAAGTTCCGGGTGTGTAGCGATAGTGCTCTGGATGGCTTCGGTGAGGTTCATGGCCTGGGCTTGAGAAGTGCAAGCCATGGCCAGCAAAACCGCGCTGCAGAGGGGGGTTAGAACGCGCATGGGTGCATCTCCCTGAGTCCTGATGGTGTCTTACTGTCGCCAAATATTTGACGATATTTTTAGGTGTAAGCGTTTCACTCTTGTAACAACAGAGCTAAGAACATCCTGAAGCGTAGCTAAGAAAAAATTTTCATAAGGCTTATGCCGAAAAAAACTTATGCGCTTTGTAAAAACCGGCACATTGTTCAGCTCGAAAGCCTTTGTTTTATGCGCTTCAGGGAGCTCAAAAAGGCTTGAGGAAAGTTCCATTCACTTTGCGACATACGGCGAAGTACTGCTGAAGGGGAGGGACGCGTAACGGTCAATGGGTGACAGATTTTTGTCACTTGGGTGATTCACCACCGTTACGTAGCGTTAGTAGGCGTGCTGCCTTGATCAGGATTCGGAAGTGCTTGATAGCACTCAAGTTTCCCGCTCAGACAGAACCTGCGAAACGAACTGTCGAGGGTGCGAGCGTCGCCCCGACAACCCGATTGAGCCATGGGCTGCTTCGCGAACCAGTGCCGACGGTGGTCGGCAGCGGAGGATTTCACATGGCAACGCTCATCGGCACCGTTACTAAAGTCATTGGTCAGGTTTTCGCGCAGGGCATCGACGGCACTCGTCGCGCCTTGGTCGAGGGCGACAAGTTGTTTGCCGGCGATCAACTGATCACCGGAGCCGAAGGCGCCGTCGCCGTTCATCTGCAAAATGGCCAGGATTTGACCTTGGGCCGCGGCAGTAACCTGACCATGACCAGTGAGCTGCTGGCCGGGCAGGCTGCTCATGTGAACACCGCAGAGGCCGTGACCCCGAGCGACGCGCAACTGACCGATGTCGAGCAGATCCAGAAAGCCATCGCTGCCGGTGACGACCCGACCAAAACCGCCGAAGCCACCGCCGCCGGCCCCAACGCCCCCGGCAACCCCAGTGGCGAATTGGGCGGCGGGCACAGTTTTGTCCTGCTGACGGAAGTCGGCGGGCGGGTCGATCCGATCATCGGGTTCCCCACCGCCGGGTTCAACGGCATTCCCGAGTTTCCCGAAGAGCGGCGTAACGCGGTCATCGACAATGGCGACGACGGCGTCGCCCCCGTTGTGCCACCGCCGCCGGTGAATAATCTGGTGACCCTCAACGGCTTGGCGGCGCCCGGCGGAGAGCTGAACCTCAATGAAGCTAACCTGCCTGACGGCTCGGCGGCCAATCCCGGCGCCCTGACCCAGAGCGGCAGCTTCACCGTATCGGCGCCGGACGGTTTGACCAGTCTCAGCATCGGCGGCATCAATCTGATCAACGGCGGCGTGGCCGTCGGCTTCCCGCAGTCGATCACCACGCAACTGGGCAACACCCTGACGATCACCGGTTACAACCCGGCGACAGGCGTGGTCACTTATAGCTACACGCTCAATGGCAATGAAACCCACGCGGCGGGTGACGGCAGCAATAGTCTCAGTGAACAATTCACCGTGATTGCTGGCGACAGCAATGGCGACACCGCGACCGGAACGCTGGACGTCAACATCACTGACGACGTGCCCAGAGCGATCGATGACAGCAACGGCACCGCCTCGGAAACCCAACTCACGCTGACCGGCAACGTCCTGACTAACGACGTGCAAGGCGCCGACCGCGTCACTACCGGCCCGGTTACGGCCGGCACGTTCACCGGGACTTACGGTACGCTGGTGCTCAACGCCAACGGCACTTACACCTACACCCTGAACACCAGCGACGCCGATTTCAAAGCCCTGACCGGCGGCGGCAATGGCACGGAAACCTTCACCTACACCCTCACCGATGCCGACGGCGATACCAGCACCGCCAACCTCGTTTTGCAGATCAACAACAATGACGATCCGGTGGTGATCAACGGTTTGAACGTCGAGGGCGGGGAACTGACGGTTTACGAGCAAAACCTCAGCGACGGCAGTGCGCCGGATTCCACTGCGCTGACTCAAAGCGGCACCTTCAGCATCACCGCGCTGGACGGCGTAACAACCCTGACGGTTGGCGGCATCGCAGTCGTCACCAACGGCGTGGTCGCAGGCTTCCCGCAATCGATCACTACACCTTTGGGCAGCACGCTCACCATCACCGGGTTCAACGCCGCAACCGGCGTTGTCAGCTACAGCTACACCCTCGCCGATAACGAGGCGCATCCGACCGCCAACGGCGCCAACAATCTGCCTGAGCAATTCGCTGTCACCGTGGTCGATGACAACGGCACCACTGCCAACGCGACCCTCGACGTCAACATCGTCGACGACTTGCCAAAAGCGGTGGACGACAGCAACACCACCACCGCCTCGGAAACCCAACTCACGCTGACCGGCAACGTCCTGACCAACGATGTGCAAGGCGCCGACCGAGTTCCG
>NZ_JBIUWI010000032.1:10321-63480 GCF_044743385.1 Pseudomonas sp. NPDC087639
GCCGGATTCGTCCGCGTTGACCCAAAGCGGCACCTTCAGCATCACCGCGCTGGACGGCGTAACAACCCTGACGGTTGGCGGCATCGCAGTCGTCACCAACGGCGTGGCCGCAGGCTTCCCGCAATCGATCACTACACCTTTGGGCAGCACGCTCACCATCACTGGATTCAACGCCGCAACCGGCGTTGTCAGCTACAGCTACACCCTCGCCGATAACGAGGCGCATCCGACCGCCAACGGCGCCAACAATCTGCCTGAGCAATTCGCTGTCACCGTGGTCGATGACAACGGCACCACCGCCAATGCGACCCTCGACGTGAACATCGTCGACGACTTGCCAAAAGCGGTGGACGACAGCAACCCAACCACCGCTTCGGAAAGCCAGCTCACGCTGACCGGCAACGTCCTGACCAACGACGTACAAGGCGCCGACCGCGTGCCGACCGGCCCGATCACTGCCGGCACTTTCACCGGGACTTACGGCACGTTACAGCTCAACGCCAACGGCACTTACACCTACACGCTGAACATCAGCGACGCCGACTTCAAAGCCTTGAACGGTGGCGGCAACGGCACGGAAACGTTCACCTATACCCTCACCGATGCCGACGGCGATACCAGCACTGCGAATCTGGTTTTGCAGATCCACAACAACGACGATCCAGTGATCATCAACGGCCTCGACGTCAACGGCGGCGAGCTGACGGTTTACGAGCAAAACCTCAGCGACGGCACCAGCCCCAACACCCCGGCGCTGACCCAGAGCGGTACCTTCACCGTAACCGCCCTCGATGGTCTGCAAACCCTCACCGTGGGCGGCATCAGCGTAGTGACCGGCGGCGTGGCCGCAGGCTTCCCACAATCGATCGTCACGCCGCTGGGCAGCACGCTGACCATCACCGGTTACAACCCGACAACCGGCGTGGTCAGCTATAGCTACACCCTGGTCGACAACGAAACCCATCCGAACGCCAACGGCGCAAACAGCATCACCGAGAACTTCAACGTCGTCGCCACAGACACCGACGGCAGCACTGCCAGCGGCCAGATCAACGTCAACATCGTCGATGACCTGCCGAGCGCCTATCCCGATGCGGCGTCGGTGGCCGAGGGCGGTACCGTCAGCGGCAATGTGCTGAATAACGACATCGGCGGCGCCGACGGCCCGGCGGTTACCGGCGCGGTGGTCGGCGTGCGTGCAGGTTCCGACACGTCGACCTCGGCCATCGGTGGCTTGAACGCGCAAATCAACGGCACCTACGGCTACCTGACGCTCGATGCCAACGGCAACGCGGTCTACCACAGCAATCCGAATGGGGTGAACGGCCCCGGTGCGGTGGATGTGTTCACCTACACCGTGCGCGATGCCGACGGTGACGAAAGCACCACGACCATCACCATTGATGTCGCCAACAGCAAACTGTATGCGGTCAGTGACACCGACGTCACCGTCTTTGAGAAAGCCCTCGACCTGACCAAGGACGGCGCCGATCTGGCCCCTGGTACGGTCACCGGCAGCGACCCGACCAACACTGGCGAAACCGCGTCGGGCACGCTGGTCGGCTCGGTCACCGGTGCGGTCGGTGCGATCAGCTATGCGCTGGTTGGCAGTGCCACCGGCAACTACGGGCAGATCGTGCTCAATTCCAACGGCACTTACACCTACACCCTGACAGCGCCGGCGACCACCTCGCCGAATGCCGACGACGGCGCCAACACCCTGACCGAATCCTTCACCTATCAGGCCACCGATTCGCTGGGCAATATTGTCACCAGCACCATCGTTGTCAGCATCGTCGATGACGTGCCAAAAGCTGTGAACGACAGCAACGCGAACACCGCTTCGGAATCGTTGCTGACCCTCAACGGCAATGTGCTGACCAATGATGTTCAAGGTGCGGACGTGGTCGCGACCGGGCCGATCACTGCCGGCACGTTTGTCGGGACTTACGGCACCCTGGTGCTCAACGCCAACGGCACTTACACCTACACGCTGAACACCAGCGACGCCGATTTCAAAGCCCTGAACGGTGGCGGCAACGGCACGGAAACCTTCACCTACACCCACACCGATGCCGACGGCGACACCAGCACCGCCAACCTGGTGCTGAACATCCACAACAACAACGATCCGGTGGTACTCAACGGCCTCGACGTCTACGGCGGCGAACTCACCGTCTACGAGAAAAACCTCAGCGACGGCACCAGCCCCAACACCCCGGCGTTGACCCAGAGCGGCACCTTTACCGTCACCGCGCTTGATGGTCTGCAGACCCTCACCGTGGGCGGGATCGCGGTGGTCACCAACGGCGTGGCCGCAGGTTTCCCGCAATCGACTGTTTCGCCACTGGGCAGCACGTTCACCATCACCGGCTACAACCCGGCGACCGGTGTGATCAGCTACAGCTACACCCTGGTGGATAACGAAACTCATCCAAACGCCAACGGTGCCAACAGCCTCACCGAGAACTTCACCGTGGTGGCGACCGACACCGATGGCAGCACCGCCAGCGGCCAGATCAACGTCAACATCATCGATGACCTGCCGACCGCCAAACCCGACACCGGCTCAGTGGCGGAGGGCGGCACGGTCAATGTCAGCGTTTTGGGTAATGACGTCAGCGGTGCCGATGGCGCGGCCACGGTGGTCGGCGTGCGCGCCGGCAGCAACACCGGCACCTCGGCCGTCGGCGGCCTCAACAGCAATATCAACGGCGCCTACGGTTACCTGACCCTGGACGCAGCAGGCAACGCCGTTTACCACAGCAACCCGAACTCGGTGAGCCCGCCGGGCGCCACTGACACCTTCACCTACACCATCCGTGACAGTGACGGCGATGAAAGCACCACGACCATCACCATCAACGTCGCTGACTGCAAGCTCGTGGCCTCGGTCGATCAGGACGTGACGGTTTACGAAAAAGCCCTCGACCTGACCCAGAACGGCCAGGATCTGGCCCCCGGCACGGTCACCGGAAGCGATCCGACCAACACTGGCGAAACCGCCACCGGAACACTGGTTGGCGCCGTCACCGGCGGCAGTGGCGCGATCACTTACACACTGGTCGGCAGCGCCACCGGCACCTACGGGCAGATCCAGCTCAACGCCGACGGCACCTACACCTACACACTGACTTCGGCGCCGAAAACCTCGCCGAACGCCAACGACGGGCCGAACACTCTGAGCGAAAGCTTCACCTACAAAGCCACCGACGCGCTGGGCAACAGCACCACCAGCACCCTCGTCGTCAACATCGTCGATGACGTGCCGAAAGCCGTGGCCTCGGATCGCTCGGTGACAGCGGTGGAGATCGATTCCAATCTGCTGATCGTCCTCGACATCTCCGGCAGTATGGCCGACGCGTCCGGCGTGCCGGGCCTGTCGCGGCTGGCCTTGGCCAAGCAGGCCATCAGCGCCTTGCTCGACAAGTACGATGATCTGGGCGATGTGAAAGTGCAGCTCGTCACCTTCAGCAGCAACGCCACTGACAGAACCGCGGTGTGGGTGGACGTGGCCACGGCCAAAACCATTCTCGCCGGGCTCACGGCGGGTGGCGGCACCAACTACGACGCCGCCGTGGCGGTGATGCAAACTGCGTTCAATACCTCGGGCAAACTCACCGGGGCGCAGAACGTTGGCTACTTCTTCTCCGACGGCAAACCCAACGAAGGCGACATCAACGCCGCTGACGAAGCCGCGCTGAAAAACTTCCTCGATGCCAACAACATCAAGAACTACGCGATCGGCCTGGGCAGCGGCGTGAGCAATGCCAACCTCGATCCACTGGCCTACGACGGCATCAACCACACCAACACCAACGCGGTGGTGGTCACCGACCTCAACCAGCTCAACTCGGTGCTGTCGGGCACCGTGGAAGGCGCACCGGTTACCGGTTCGTTGCTGGGCCAGGGCGGCACCTTCGGCGCCGATGGCGGGTTCATCAAATCCATCGTGGTTGACGGCACCACCTACACCTACGATCCGAAAGCCAACGGCGGACAGGGTTCGCTGGTGCCAAGCGGCGGCGTCAATCACGGTACGTTCAACACCGCAAACAACACGTTGAGCATCGCCACCAACAACAGCGGCACGCTGCTGATCAACCTCGACACCGGCGAGTACACCTACACCTCGCAAAAAACCACCACCACGGTGATCACCGAGAACATCGGCTTCACCGTGAGTGACAACGACGGCGATCTCGCCAGCTCGACGCTGACCGTGAAGGTGATCCCCAACGCGCCGCCAGTGGCGATGGACGACCACATCATCACCAACGTGCTGTCGAGCAACATCGTCGTGCCGGGTGAGCTGCTGCTGGCCAACGACACCGATCCGAACGGCGATACGCTCAACGCTACGCCAACCAGCTTCAACACCGGCTGGATCTCGAAAGCGGCGGACTTCACCGGCACCGGCGCCATCAGCTTCACCGGCACCAACCCCAACACTGCTGCCAACCAGAACCTGGCCAACGTGCGTAATTCGTTCTCGGCCAACGCGGCAACCATGACCGCCGTGCTGGTGGTCAGCGGCTACCTCGGTGCGGTGACCAACACCAACGCCAACGATGAAGATCGCATCACCGTCAACCTGCGCCAGGGCGAAACCCTCAATCTGGATCACAACCTGGCAGCCGGTAACGTCAGCATGGAGTACTCGATCAACGGTGGCGCCTACATGGCGCTGGCGGACGGCCAAACCCTCACCGCGACGTCGAACGGCGTCTACCAGATCCACATCACCAACATCACCAACCCCACGGGTGGTAACGCCAACGGGTTGGAAAACTACCAGCTGACCATGACCCTCAACTACGCCGGGGCACATGACATCACTCCGGATTACAACGGCACCTACACCGCCAACGACAACCACGGTGGCAGCGACACGGCCGCCGTAACCATCAGCTATCAGGATGGCCACACCCTCACCGGCACTGCGGGCGATGACGTGCTGGTGGCCGGCACCGGCAACAACATCCTCAACGCGGGCGACGGTAACGACGTGCTCACCGCAGGCTCCGGCAATAACGAAATGCACGGCGGCGCCGGTAACGACTTGCTCTACAGTGGCTCGGGCAATGACCTGCTCGACGGCGGCAGTGGCATCGACACGGCGAGCTATGCCCATGCGACTGCCGGGGTCACGGTCAACCTTGGCCTGCTCGGTGCGCAAAACACTTTGGGCGCCGGGACCGATACCCTGACCGGCATCGAGAACCTCGTCGGCTCGAACTTCAACGACAGCCTGACCGGCGACAACAATAACAACGTGATCAACGGCGGCTTGGGCAACGACACCCTCAACGGTGGCGGCGGCGATGACCTGCTGATCGGCGGCCTGGGCAACAACACGATGACCGGCGGCGCAGGGGCTGACACCTTCCAGTGGCTCAAAGGCAACAGCGGCCACGACCTGATCACCGACTTCACCCCCGGCACCGACAAGCTCGACCTGTCGCAACTGCTGCAAGGTGAAAACGGCAGCACGTCGTCACTCGATGACTACCTGCACTTCACCGTCACCGGCAGTGGCGCGTCGGTCCTCACCAGCATCGACGTCAGCGCCATGGCCGGCGCCACGCCGAACCAGACCATCGACCTGGCCGGCGTCAACCTGGCTAGCCACTATGGTGTTACGCCGGGGGCGGGTGGGGTGATTGCCAGCGGGCATGACACGGCGACGATCATCAGCGGCATGTTGAATGATCATTCGTTGAAGGTGGATACGGTGTGATTGGCCTTTGATCCAGGCCTGAAACGACAAAACCCGCCGTCCCGGTTGAACGGGGCGGCGGGTTTTTCATGCCCGAAGACAGGTGTTATCTGAGGGGCTGCCTTCGCGAGCAGGCTCGCTCCCACCATTGACCGCGTTCCACTGTGGGAGCGAGCCTGCTCGCGAAGGGGCCAGAGTTGCCATCGAATGCTCAGCGGGTGTTCACCACGCCGGCATCAGCCCGGCAACTCCAGATTATCCAGCACCCGATTCACCGCCAGCTCCCCGAGCATGATCAATTGCGCGATACCCAGCAGCGTTCTGCGCTGCGTCGCGGGTATGAGATGGGCGAAGTCATTGGCGATGGTTCGTGCTGAAGCGAGGGTTTCGCAGGCATCGGCCAGTAGCTCCTCGTTTTTGAAGTCCGCGGTAGCGGCGTACATTCTGCGGTTTTTACGTGGCGGAGGCGTCGAGCCAGGCGAGCAGAGGTAATGATCGAGGGCGCGGTCGGCGGCTTCGTTGAGCTTTTTCGAGTCGAGGGATTCGTAGGGGGAGGTGGGGTCGGTTTCAGGCGGGTTGGGCGTTGGTTTGATCATGGTTAAAGTCTCTAGAGTAGTGAAGCTGCCACCGTTCGCTGCTAACGTAGGAGGTGGCGGCTGTACGCGGGTTAGCAGACCAGGACTCTAGAACCCGGCGCACCGAAGTGCCCCACGCAAAGCCGCCATAACGGCAACGGACTTTGTGCGTCTAGAGAAAACCCGGGCTGCTAAACCCGATCACTGAAAAGTCAGCGACCGAGCCACAATAGAACCCGCCCCCAAGGCGCACAAGCCGGCGGATTCTGGCGTAGCTGTAGGCAAAGGCGCAAGGTTTTGTAGCCTGCGAGAGTGTCTGGGTTTTTTTATTAAACATTTCTGTTTAGAGAGGTAGATCATTAGATCCGTCCCGGTTATTCCACATCATCAAGAGACAATACTCACCTGTGGCAAGGGGATTCATCCCCGAGCAGCCCCAAAACCTGCCACCTCGATCCTTGAGGTATATGCATACTCAGGTTTTGCGACTGCTGCGTCGCCGGACGGGGACAAATCCCCTCACTACAGGGGGCTGTGTCCGGCCGTGTGGAGCTGTCGAGTGAAACGGGGCTGCGAGTAAATAAATACGTCCCCTTTTTTTCCTCTTAACTTTGCTGAGGTCATACGTTATTGACCACAACAACATTTTCTCCATTAATCGCACAATACCAATGTTTGCCAGTAGGAGAAACAGCAATACCTGAAGGGTTTTTTCCAATGCCAATGGTTTCCGTTACTTTTGAACTGCCTGTGTCAATAACTGCAATTTCTTCATCGGCGTATTTTATCGCGTAAATTTTGCTGTTGTCAGGAGTAATTGCTAGTCCTCTCATGACCGTTCCTCCCACGTTAATAGTCCCGACAAGCTTCAGTTGTAGCGGATCAATAATGTAAATAATTCCATCCCCCGTGCTTCCTACAAAAATTTTAGAATCGTCAGATGTTCTTACTACATATCTAGGGCTGATCAAGACGGTGTAGCCCAGTGCAATGGAAGCTATTTCGCTTAAATTTACAGCGTTGACAATCAGGAGGCTATTCCCCTGAAATGGGCAAATATACAGGCGGCTGTTATCTGCACTAACTTTTGCATCTATTGGGCGTACACTTCCCAATGATGTTGTCTGGACAGTCAAGTTTTGAACGTTGACTGTCGAAATTGATTTTCCTGTTTCGTTACATACATATGCTTTGGTGCCGTCCGGGCTTATGCATACTGAGTAGGGGCTTGCGCCAACAGGCAATACCGTAATTGGACTATTTGTTTCAGTGTTTATTATCGTAATACTGTAATTCTCTAAGTGACATACGAAAAGGCGAGCACCGTCAGGAGTAATTGCCATTCTTGCAGAGTGTTTTCCGCCCAAATTAATGGTCTCAATAATGGTATTGCTCACGGTTTCAATGACAAAAACATTGCCTGGGCTACCGTTACTGATATAAGCGCGCTGCCCATCTGGCCGGAACACGATGAACGATGGGGTCACTATGGGAATGCGTGTATTCACCTTCCTCACCGTGATGACCCAGGCATCCGATGGTGGCGCACTGGCATCTGCCCGAACGGTAAAACGATGTTCTGCTATATCCAGCCCATCGATTGTAAGAGTCCAAGTACCGTTCGTTGCGTCGACCTCGGGTTCCCCCTTAATGAACGCACCGTCCAGCACCTGGACTTTCCGACCTTTTATACCTTTCCCCGTCAATACCACGCTGGTTTCAATGGTCCAATCCCCATTTTCGATAACAACCTCACTGGGCGAGCCTTCGACCGAGGTGATTTCTGGCTTCACATCCTCCACAGCCTTGACGATATAAGTGCGTTGCGGAAAGGTCACCGCCTTGGCTTCATCGGTGTCGCCGCCGTAACCAACCTTGAACTCGATCCGCAGCCTTGCGCCATTAGCCAATTTCTTGAGCTCGACCACGGGTGTATACGGATGCATACCGCCGGGCACACCTTCGGGTGGTACTGATTGCCCGTTGTAGGTCACGCTGATCGGTGTGGGATTGTCATCGACAAAGTAACGCAGCCAGATCGGTTGCCCCTCTTTGATCAGCGGCCAGGCGTCAATCCGGGTGAGGGGTTGAACCGGCAGGGTGTTGACGTCCAGTTCGGTATTGGTGTTGCCATTGATGATCGGGCTGGGTAGCCGCGTATCTTCATTCGCAATCGGCAGCACACTCAGAACCAGCGGATCCGATGGTGTGTCATTGCCGGTCACGATGTAGGTCACCGTCACCGCTTTACCAAGGTTGAACGCCACGACTGCGTTGTCCAGAGGGATGTTCAGATCCCCTTGCGTGCTCACATTGATGGGGCCGACGGTCTGGCTGCCGGAACCGGCGGTGCCGGCCCAGGTCACGATGATCTGCGTGCCGATCATGTTGAGGTAGGCTGGAATCACGGCCGTCAGGGCGTCCTTGGCGGCAATCGGGTCGAGGCTTGTATCGTTGGGCGCTTCCTTGATTTTTGGTGGTTTAAGCGTCTCGGCCTCACCCACCACAAACTCCAACGGATTCGAATGGCTGGTGGTATTGGTCGCCACCCGCAGTATGCGATAGCGCGCCGTCACCTTTTTCCCGCGGTTGGGCTCGATGTGCGCCGCCACGAACGCCGCATCCAGCGCGAACTCCACGTCCTTGTCCTTGGACAGTGCATTGAGTTTCTTGAAGTCTTCCTTCTCGCCTGTGACCTCGCCGACCCAGGTATAGGTCACGATGTCGCCGGTTTCGGTCGGGTTGGCGACCGGGCGGGGGGCGGTGAGTTTGCCGATGCCGCCGGGCAATTTCTTGGGTTCGAGGACGCCGTCCTTTTCGCCGAGGACGATGGGTTTGACCAGTTCGAACTGCGGTTTGCCGATATTCAGCAGCGCGGCGTGCTGCGAAGGGCGGCGGCCGATCACGTCGTTGCCCTCGTCGCTGAGCAGGTTGTACGACAGATCAAGCGTGCCGCCTTCCAGGGGGTTACCGTGCGCGCCATTGACGGTGATGATGAAGCCGTCGGGATCAGCGGCCTCGTCTTCGGAGGGAAAGAACCAGTCGAGTTCGGGGTCGTAGATCGTGTTATCGGGCCGGGTGCCGAACCATTTGAGTTCGATGGCGTTTTCCGCTGTGATCAGCGGGTCGTAGGGAATACGGATGCGGTATTCGGGCAAGTCAGGGCTGATGGCACCATTGATTTCATCCAGCGCGACAGGCGCGGCCAGGCGCGTCGGTTCGCCGATGATGTCGTAGGAGCGGGATTTGGAGCGCTGGATGATTTGGCCATCGCGCTCCAGTTCGAACGCGTACACCGCCGAGCGTGTTCCCAGTGCGCGAAGGCTGGCGTTGCTGTGCAGTACGTCGACTTTGGTCGGCGGGTTTTTTTCGATGCTCTGGAGCACCTTGATGTCGATCGATTGCTCCTCGGCGGTGATGCCGGTGAGGCGCATGATGATGACGTCGTCCTTGCTGAATTCGCTCGACGATTGCGCCCAGACCTGCAACACGGGTTTTTCGTCACCCAGCACGTCCAGATCCACCCTGAGGCCGTCGGCCTGGTCGAGGATGGGCGCGTCCAGACGCGAGTTGCCGGTGTCGACCACGATGCGCTCAGCCTTGCACCAGTCTTCGGACTGGTTGAGCACGCGGTCGCGGATCATGTAGCTGACGGACAGGCCATCAAGATCCGAATCCCCGGCGGCCTTGATCCTGTCTCCGTCGATGAGGATTTTGATCGGATTGCTGTCAGGGGCGTCGATCTGCGCCTGGGTGACCGGCGCCGACGATACGGTTTGTCCGGCCCAACCCACGATGATCACATCGCCCAGGGCGACGTTGATGTACGGCAGGCCCGAGCCGGATTTGGGCGCGACGATGATCTGCACGCCGTCCACGAGATGTTCCGGACCGACACCGTCGCGCACCACCTCCGGCGGATCGAACGCCATGGCCAGCTCGGAGTGACCGTAGTCAGGATCGATGTCCTGACCGCCGGGCAGTTCGAGCTTCACGAAGAGTTTGAGGACCGGGCCAGGCTCGAGTGCCTGACTGATGCGCTTGACCGAGTAGGACAGCTCCCATGAGCCGCTCAGCAAGCGTTCCGGCGGCACGAACAGGGTGGTGCGTTCTTTCAATTCAACCGGATCGGTGACGGTTTTCTGGTCCACCGTGTTGCCGTTGAGCAACAGCTTGACGTTGTCGCCCAGATCCTTGCTGGACCACGCGGGGATCTGGACTTTCAACCCTTGTGGAAAGTTGAGTCGCGCGGCGGCTAGGTTGATACCCCACGTCCCGTCCGCCAGCAGGATCCCGCCGGGAATTTCCGGGTCGAGAAGGGCCAATGTACTGATGGGTTTGCGAGGTTGTACGAGCATGCCGGGCACTCCTGCCGTGGGATGGGGTGATGGAGTGATTGAACGCTGGATGTGAGAAATGCGCACCTGTCAGATCTGACAGGTGGCGACGAGTGGTCGTCAGATGTTGCTTATGCGCTAACTGCCAAGCAGATGCCCGAATCATCCCTCCGCTCGTTTTCAGAGCGAACGGATGATCGGCAATCAGCCCCGCAAACATTAAAGACAACGTTTTGATGACGTGTGTGATGTCATCGGATGCCTACAACATCCGCCCAGTGCCCAGAGGTCCTTGAGGCGCCCTCACCTCCTGACGCTATGTATTTGGTTCGTTTGGCGGAGAAGGGCCACCAGTAGTTGCTGGAATCGGTCGACCAATAATGGTGATTTGACATGGGCCATCGCGCCCCGTAGGCCGCGTGTATTTCGTTCAGCTCCGCGTAGCTCGGAATGCGCATGCCAGCGCCTGAAACTCTGGCATTTGCTGTCGACCAGTTCTCATTCCCGAAGCCACGGCAATGAACCACCCCTGTCACTGTCACGGTATAGCTTTTGGATTGGTTGGCACTGTCTTTGGCCGTGATAGTCGCCGTACCATTACCCCGGACAGTCACGAGTCCCGTGCCATCGACTACCACGTAACCTGGAGGGGTGACACTGTAAGTAATCCTTCCCGAGCCACCGGTTGCCTGATGTCTTACCGAGTTGCTTGAGTTAAAGGCGGGCAGCACATTCGAGTCGGGAATGATGTATGTCTTGCCACGCAGTGTCACGGGACTCGTATTGAAGTTCAGCGGTGGTATCGGGTTGTTCCGGGTGAAAGTTCGAGTCGCGGAGTTTTCTCCGGTCGCCAGTGCTTTGGCATATATCGAGTGTCCGCCGAGGGCTATCGCCAGTGTGGTCGTCCACACGCCGTCTTCCTTGGCGGGAACAATGTGTTTGGGGCCGTTGTTGTCATAGATTTGCACATCATACAAAGGCGTCACTTCGCCGGTCAGACTCACGGAAGCGTCAGTGGTATTGCCTCCTTGATTCAGCTCTCCACTTGAGTGTCGAACCGACGTCAGCCTCACTGACAAGTGAGCCTTGGCCGTAAAGAAGTGCACCGGAGAATCCAATTGATCGCCGTAGAGTGCCTTGGCCCTGATGGAGTAATCCTTCCTCGCCGGAATGGAGAGTCGGGTAGATCCTGTGCCTTCGTTGTTCAGAGCGATAGGAAGGCCAATGGCGACGACATCGTCATAAAGCTGAACCTGTTGGTTCGCATCCGCGTCGACGGTCACGGTCACCTCGGTGTCATAGGTTTTCCCGTTATGGCCGACCGGTCCTTTGGAGTCGTTGACCGCGGTAATGCTGGGTTTGGTGGCGATCCCAATGGTGAATGTTCGCGGTTGTGAGATCGGTACGTCAGCGTCGTATAGCGCCTCTACTGTTATGGTTTGCAGACCTTCGATCAGGCTGGCAACGGGGCACACCCACTCCCCGGATGGCTTGACTTCAGGTGTTCCCTTGGCGTCATCGTTGATCCTGACTTCGACCTTCTCGCCTCGCGTAGCCGTGCCGTGGATCGTCACACGCTTGTCGTAGGTCAACCCCGCTTCAGGGATTTCCTTATCTTGCGAATCTTGCACAAGGGTGATGATCGGGGTCACATAGTCGTAGCGGGTGCGGATGGTCAGTGGCAGGTTCGGAAACTCGATTGCAGCCCCCACATTAGTGCTGCCATCGAAAATCACTTTGCATTTCACGATGGCGGGTGAGTTGTGGAGCAGCTTGAGCAATTCAATTCTTGACAGCGTTTCGTCCAGGCCTCGGATGACTTGCTGATCGCTGATGATCTCGTGATCTTTCAGTACTTCAATGATGACGGGGCCTGCACTGGTAAGTGCTTCGACGATGATCCAGACGCGTTGCCCCTTGGCGATGAACGGCCAGGGTTTTACCTGCACTCTGGCGTCGCCGACGTATTCCATTAGATCCAGAATGTCGCCTTTCGCTTGCGGAACCTCGGGCCTTGGCAAGTCATTTTCCGGGTTCTGAAAATCAAGGACAGTCAGAGGCAACACCTCTGAAGGTGTCCACAGGCCGTAACGTTGTACGTCGTAGCTCACGTCAACCGAGCGCCGAATGTTGGCGCCGACTAAGGAAGCAGGCAGGTGAAAGGTGACTGTGCCCGAGACTTCGGCAGGTTTCTCGAGATCTTCCGAAGTGCCGGGGCCGGGTGTTCCACGCCACTTCAGCGCTAGCGTGTCCAGCGTCTCGTCCATGGTGGCGTAGCTGCACTCGATGTCGACGCCGTCAATGGCATCCATCGGGTTCAACGTTCTGGTCGGCGCCTGCACGACAGTCGGCGGCAGCAGTTGTCCCAAAGGTATGCCGACCATTACCTCGAATGGCGCCGAATAGCTGTACTTCCCGGTCGTCACATGCTTAAGGGTGTAACGCACGGTGACAGGATAACCAATGTTGGCTGAGACGTACTTGGCGTCTACCCGAAAGCGCACGGTTTGATCGATCGACACAATCGTGATCGGCACGCTGCCCCGGGTGCTGCCATACGCAGTGACGCCAATCCAGTGATAGGTCAGGATATCGCCCTTGACCCAGTTGACCGGTTTGACCAGCACATGGGCCTGGGTATAAACCTGCGTCGGATCGATCACGCCATCCTTTGCTTCTTCCACATCCGGTGCTGGCAGTGTCGCGCGCAGAACGCCAACCTCGACTCTGAGAAAGTCCGATTCGCTGATGCCATAGCGGTCGGCCTCTTCGTTGTACACGCGGTAGTAGAGTTTGAGACTGCCGTTCTCCAGCGCAAGGATGTGCTCGTTCTGCACGTAAACATTCACGAAACCGGCCAGCTCATTATCCTTGCTGACGTCCTGCTGTTGTTCGTGCACGTAGGGTGTGTTGTCTGATTTCGTGCCTTCCCAAATCAGGTTGATCGTATCCCCGATGGCGATGGACGGGTAATCAACACGTACTGTTGCCGCTGTGCTATCGACTGGCAAAATGGCCCCGACCACTTCATTGATCGTCGGCGCTGGCAGCAGTGCCGGGTTGCCTATCACCTTGACAAAAGCACGTCTGGAAGAAAGCGGCGGGGTACCGTCTTGTTTGTGCAGTACGTAGGAGCCATCGAGAGTGCCCCTTGCGAAAAGGCTCACGAACTCGTAGGGGATCGGGAAATCGAGGTAGTAAGGTGGGTTGCTCAGGACCACGTCTCTCGTGTACGTGCGTGAGGCTGTTTCCGGAGCACCGATGCCGATGATCTTGATGGTGATTGTGTCGCCCGCGGCGAAGACGTCAGCGTCCTTGATGTTAATGAGCAGGTTGGTGGCTTGATGATCCAGTCGGTCGAGATGCAGTTCACCATCGTCGTGGTCTTCGAAAATCGCTTCATCCAGCCGTGCGGCACCTGCATCTACTAGAACGGTCGTTTCTTTTGACCACTTTTCGCAGTAGTTCCAGACTTCGTCATGTATCTCGTAACGGATTGGCAGCGCGGTGCTATCGCCAGCAGTCAGTATGTCGCCCGGTAAAGCAGTGATTACAATCTGCGCAGAGCCGTCAGCCTCGGCCTGTGTCACCACATGGGGCTCCAGAAAAATACCGCCCCAACGAACCCAGATAACATCTCGCACCCTGATGTCCGGATACTTCTTGATGGTCATCGGCACACCTTTGGCTGCCCATTCACTGGTTACCCCATTGTTGATCACATCCTCTGGAAGACCGACGATGTCCAGTTCCGAGTGCCACGGCAGATGCTGCTCAACATCTTCACCTGCGGGCCTGTTGAGTTTGACCAGCAGCGTCCGCACGGCGGAAGGATCGTCGGGTTTTGTTTCTCCGGCCCTCGTCACCAGGTAATAACATTCAGCGCTACCGGCGACGATGTCATCGGTCGGCAGAAAAAAAAACAATCGCTTGTTGACCTGTTCGCTTTTTACCTTCAGTTCGAGAATGCTTTCTTGATTCCAGAAGATCTCTATGTCGTCGTCTAGCCCCATCCCCGGATACGGGTCGATGATGCTGAACATCCCTTCTTCCCAGGCAGCAATGTTGATGCCGTTGTCTGCGTCGACGACCGGATGAGTCATGCCGGCTATATAGACGGGATCGAGTCGCAATGGCGCGATGGGCGATACATCGCGACGTGAAGGAAACATAAACAGCCTGAAAGAGGTCATGAGCAAATCCACCTTGGTTATCGAAAACGGGTGGATCTGTTCTAATCTCAGTCATTGCTCATTGGCTACTGTCAGATCTGACAGGTGACTGCCTGTTTCGGACGAATGGTTGCCAGCAGGTGTCAGCTTTTGTGAAGGGTTTTCTGCCTAAGAATGTAAACCGTCACAAGCACCGCACTGGTCAGCATGAACCCTCGCGCCCACGGCAGCGGCACCAGATAGCAGGAAAACAGTATGCTCGCCCACATCAGCCCGATCGCGTAGACCTTGCCCTTGAGCGGAATGCCGTTGCCATCGAGGTAATCGCGAATCCACGGCCCAAGGCGCGGATGCTCGACCAGCCAGCGATAAAAACGCGGAGAGCTGCGGGCGAAACACGCGGCCGCGAGCAATAGAAAGGGGGTAGTGGGCAGGACAGGCAGGAAAATCCCGATCACCCCCAATGCGACGCTAAGCCAGCCGATGGCCAGCAGGATGTAGCGCAACATCAGGGGGCGGTTGCCTATGGGGTTGTCCATAGGCCGTATCTTAGTGGTGACGAGGCTTGAGAATCGCCGGTTTTTCGTCTGGCGCCTGGCACAGCAGGTACAGCGCGGTCAGGGCTTCCGGGATCTGTACGATCATGTCGTCCATCAGGTTGGCGTCTTTGGCGATGTCTTCGAACTCTGGCTGTTCGTCGAACAGGCCCGAACCGACCATGATCGGCAGAAGCATTTCGCTGACTTCTTCTTCGGCGGTTTCGAACCAGGCCGCTTCGCGCAGGAACACGCCTTCCATGAAGCCGATGCACCAGCCACGCAGTTCCGAATCGTCCGGCTCTTCGCCCAGATCCAGTTCGCATGGCAGTTCGAATTCTTCGTCGGACGCCAGTTGGCGGGCGATGTGCGCCTTGAGGCCGATCAGGGTGGCTTCGATCTCTTCGCGCTGTGCCTCGCTGCTGTAATGCGGCTCTTCGGCGAACAGGGCGTCGATCCACTCACGTTCCGATACGTCTTCCGCGCAGATCGACAACGCGGTGAGGTAACCGTGGGCGGCCACGTAATCCAGCGCCTCGTCATGCAGTTCGTCGGCGTCGAGGAAGACTTGCAGGCGGGTCAGTTGCTCAGCGAAGGACATTACGGGGCTACCTTGGGGGAATAAACAATGCGGGAATTCTAGGCCTTCTTGAGCGCTCAAGCCAGCCGCATGGCAGATTTGCCTGATTGCGGCAGGTTTCTCGAGTCTCTTATCAGCGGCACCCTCTGCGGGGGAGGGCTCGGGTATACTGCCTCGTTTTGCGATCCCTGCCCGTATTGCGGCCGCCATGCAACGCGCCCTTACGTTTTGTTTAAGCAGCTCAGGCTGTCTTGAACCAGCCTGAGCAGGGATGTTTCGGTAGATTTTTGGAGTTTTTATGCTCGAACAGGCTCAACGCGTCCTCAAGGACATCTTCGGCTACGACAGTTTCCGTGGCCGGCAGGGTGCAATCATTGAGCGCGTGGCCAGCGGCGGTGATGCGCTGGTGCTGATGCCTACCGGTGGCGGCAAGTCCCTGTGCTTCCAGGTGCCCGCGTTGTTGCGCGATGGCCTGGCGGTGGTGGTCTCGCCGTTGATCGCCTTGATGGACGATCAGGTCGCCACCCTTGAAGAGCTGGGTGTGGCCGCCGCCGCGCTGAACTCCACTTTGAGCGCCGAACAGCAGCGTGATCTGGCGGCGCGGATCAAGCGCGGTGAAGTGAAGATGTTGTATCTGGCGCCCGAGCGTCTGGTGCAGCCGCGCATGTTGTCGTTCCTGCAAGGGCTGAACATTGCCCTGTTCGCCATCGACGAAGCCCACTGCGTATCGCAATGGGGCCACGACTTCCGTCCGGAATACCTGCAACTTGGCCAATTGGCCGAGATGTTCCCCGATGTGCCGCGCATCGCCCTGACTGCCACCGCCGACAAGCGAACTCGCGAAGAAATCGTCACCCGCCTGCATCTGCAGAACGCCGAGCGCTTCCTGTCGAGCTTCGACCGGCCGAACATCTTCTATCGCATCGTGCCCAAGGAGCAGCCACGCAAGCAGTTGCTGGCGTTTCTGGCCGAGCGGCGCAGCGATGCCGGCATCGTCTATTGCCTGTCGCGTAAAAAGGTCGAGGAAGTCGCGGCGTTCCTCAGCGAGCAGGGTTTCCCGGCGCTGCCTTATCACGCCGGCCTGCCCAATGAGTTGCGTGCGTTCAATCAGAAGCGCTTCCTCAATGAGGAAGGGTTGATCATGGTCGCCACCGTGGCGTTCGGCATGGGCATCGACAAGCCCAACGTGCGCTTCGTCGCTCACCTCGATCTGCCGAAATCCCTTGAGGCGTATTACCAGGAAACCGGACGCGGCGGCCGTGACGGTCTGCCGGCGGATGCGTGGATGGCCTACGGCCTGCAAGACGTGGTGATGCTCAAGCAGATGCTGCAGAACTCCGAAGGTGACGAACGTCACAAGCGTCTGGAGCAGCACAAGCTTGACGCCATGCTGTCGCTGTGTGAGGAAACCCGCTGCCGTCGTCAGACCCTGCTGGCCTATTTCGATGAAGAGATGGCCGAACCTTGCGGCCATTGCGACAACTGCGTCGATGGCGTGCAGACCTGGGACGCCACCGAGCCTGCACGTCAGGCGCTGTCGGCGATCTATCGCACCGGTCAGCGTTATGGCGTCGGCCATCTGGTCGATGTGCTGCTGGGCAAGGACAACGAAAAGATTCGCAGCTTCGGCCATCAGCATCTCTCTGTGTACGGCGTCGGCAAGGCGCTGAGCGAGAGCGAATGGCGCTCGCTGTTCCGCCAGTTGGTGGCGCGCGGCCTGGCCGATGTCGATCACGAAGGCTACGGCGGCCTGCGTCTGAGCGACACCTGCCGGCCGCTGCTCAAGGGCGAGGTTACGCTGGAACTGCGCCGCGATCTCAAGCCGCAGGTCACCGCCAAAAGCGGCAGCAAGAGCCCGGCCAGCCAATTGGTGCGCGGCGAAGAGCGCGAACAGTGGGAAGCCCTGCGTGCGCTGCGGCGCAAACTCGCCGAAGAGCATGGTGTGCCGCCGTACGTCATCTTCCCCGACTCGACCTTGCTGGAAATGCTCCGCAGCCAACCGACATCGCTGGCGGACATGGCTCGTGTCAGCGGCGTCGGCGCGCGCAAGCTGGAACGTTATGGCGAGGCCTTCCTCGAAGTGCTCGGCGGCGAAGCGGAGGCGCCGAAAGTGGTGGCCGACGTGCGTCACGAATTGATCACCCTGGCTCGCGCCGGCATGACGCCGATGCAGATCGCCGGTCAGTTGCAATGCTCGGAAAAGAACGTCTACACCATGCTCGCCGAGGCTATTGGCAAGCAGCAGTTATCGCTGGAGCAGGCGCTCGACCTGCCGGAAGAACTGATGGGTGAAGTGCAGGACGCATTCCTTGATGGCGAGGGCGAACTGCCGCCGGTCGCCGAAGTGGCTGAGCTGTTTGCTGGTCGTGTTCCAGAAGGTGTTCTTTATTGCGTGCGGGCTGCGCTGCAATCGGAATTCGAAATGTAAGGCGGCGTTTGCGCCAAGCCCCATACAGTTGTAACGATTCAGTACAGAGCGCCACTTGCCTATAGCTGCAGCTCATGCTTAGCTGACTAATAATTAGTTTTTCTCTATTACTTCAGTTTAATCACGAGAGTTTTATGCCGTTAACCGATCAACACCGCTTTGGCATGCAACTGGCCCAGATGTCGCGCGGCTGGCGTGCCGAACTGGACCGCCGGCTGGCGGGCCTGGGGCTGTCCCAGGCACGCTGGCTGGTGCTGCTGCACCTGGCGCGTTTCGAAGACGCCCCGACCCAGCGAGAGCTGGCGCAAAGCGTCGGCGTTGAAGGCCCGACGCTGGCACGCTTGCTCGATAGTCTGGAAGGCCAGGGTCTGGTGCAACGCCAGTCCGTGATGGAAGACCGCCGGGCGAAAAAAATCGTCCTCTGTGCCCCGGCCCTGCCACTGATTGAGCAGATTGAAACCATTGCCACCCAACTGCGTCACGAATTGTTCGAAGGCGTCGACGAGGCGGATTTGAAGGTGTGCATGCGAGTTCACGGGCACATTCTGGGCAACCTGGAAAAATCTTGAGGCATAACCACGTGCCGGTTTTTTGAGGGATCGCGCTGAGCAAGCTATAAGAACTACTAGGCAATATCGTGTTCGTACCGGATGTGCGAATGCATAGAAGTCGGTTTTGCTTATTAAAGGGATGCTCATGCTCGCAAGTTGGCACGTGGTACTGCGCGTTTGCGCCAAAGGGCTGTTGGTCGCTGGCGCAGTCGGCTATTCAACCTTGTCGTTGGCTCTGGGGCTGGGTGACATCACGGTTCATTCGGGCCTTAATCAGCCGCTCAAGGCCGATATTGCGCTGATCGATGTCGGTGCTTTGACGCAAAGTGACCTGTCGGTGAGCCTGGCCACGGCAGACGAATTCGGCAGTGCCGGGGTCGAACGGGTGTTCTTTCTCAACGACCTCAAGTTCACGCCGATCCTGCATGGCAATCGCCAGATGATCCGGGTCACCTCCAGTAAACCGGTCAACGAACCCTTTCTGAATTTCCTTGTGCAGCTCAATCAGCCCAATGGCCGCGTGTTGCGCGAATACACCGTACTGATCGATCCGCCGGGCTCGCCGGGTATCGTGCCAGCCACCGATGAACCGGATCCGCGTGCGCAGTCTTCGGCGTTTCCCACGGTCGAACCGGTCACCGCGCCGCCCCAGGCAGCGCAGGGCAAGCGCGGAACACCTGCGGTGCCACCACCGACAACGGCGCCGGCCAACGAGGCGCTGGCTGAGCAATTGGCCGCCAGCGTGCTGCAGAGCCAACAATTGCAAAAGTCCCTGGACGAGCTGAATGCGAAATTGCAGGCACAGGATGTGCAGATTGCCGACGGCAAGAAGCAGGTCAGTGATCTGCAGACACGCTTGGCCGAATCTCAGAAGCCACCGCCAGCGCCGGTGGTAACTCCGGCACCAGCTGCGGTTGTTGTACCGGTCGAGTCCACGGACGACGGGTTGAACTGGCCACTGCTCGGAGGTCTGTTGTTACTGCTGGGGGCATTGGCTGCGTTGTTCGTTAACCGTCGACGCCAACAACAGATGCCGAGTGACGCACCAGTGCCGCTGTTGCCGCTGCGCAATGAGGTCGATGTGGATGAACCCGAGAGCGCCGAACCGGTCAGGACTCACGCCTCAGCCGAGCATCGTGAAGAGCCGGCGGCGGGTGATGTCCTGGAAGCCGTGGGCATTTACCTGGCATACGGGCGACTTGGCGAAGCAGCGGGGTTGTTGCGCGATGCGCAGCACAAGGAGCCGGAGCGCATCGATCTCGGTCTGCAATTGCTCGAGGTGCTGGGGCGTCAGGGCGATAGTGCTGCTTACGAGCAGCAGGAAAGTCATTTGCGTGCGCGTGGAGTGGAGGCTCACCAGTTGCAGGATATTCGCGCCCGGCATCCGAAACTGACGAGCACTGAGCCGCTGGCGGCAACGGCGCCATTGGTCGCCAGCATTACGCCTGTCATTGTTGCCGCTCCCGAATCCGCTGCGGCTGAGCATGATTTCGAGTTGAATCTGGATGAGTTGTCGATGGATTCCAGCTGGGATCTGGAGGACAGCCGTGCGGCACCGGTTCAGCCACCAGCCGAAGCGTCCGCTTTGGGTTCCAGCCTGCAAGTGTTGCCGCAGGATTTTGAATTGCCGGAAACCGCGACCAGCGAGGAAGCCGAGCTTGAGTGGATCCCCGAGCCGGACGCGCAGCCGCTGGACGATGACTTTCTCAATGAGTTTTCTGATCCGGAGCCATCGCTCGCGCTGGAGCCGTTGGCGTTGCAAATATCGGAGCCCGAAGAGGCGGCAGGTTCCGGGAAGCTCGAACAGGCTCAGACCTGCATCGATGACGGCGACATCGACAGCGCGATTGCGTTGCTCAATGAATTGCTCAAGGAAGGGGATGAGCCTTTAAAGCAAACCGCGCGGAGCCTTCTGGCAGGCATCCGCTGATCCCCTGTAGAAGCTGCCGAAGGCTCGGGACGCGATCGGACGATCTTTTCAAAGCAAGATCAAAAGATCGCAGCCTCGTTTCACTCGACAGCTCCTACAGGGGTATTCAAAAGGTTTGGCCCAGATTCAAATACACAGCCTGCTCATTCGCATCATTCAACCCATAACTGAAATTCAACGGCCCCAGTGGTGTATCGAAGCCAATAAACACACTGGCCGCATTGATGTAGCCACTGTCGAATTCATTGTCGTTATTCCACGCTCGCCCACGTTCCAGCGAGGCGCCGGCGTACAGCGGGAAATCCAGCGGCAGATACGAACGCGGTGTCAGCCGACGGTAATACACCGCCCGCATCAAACTGACGTTCTGCCCGGAAATCGCGTCCTCACGGAAACCTGACAACTGCCGAGCGCCGCCGAGCAGGAAGCTCGACGTCACCACATTGGTGTCGTCGAGTGTGCGGCCATAGCGTCCCCCCAGAATCAGCGTGTCGGGTCCGTGACTCATGGCTTTATCGAGTTTGAATTCCCATTGTCGGTAGCGTGTGTCTGAACCCAGGCTCGGTTCAAATTGCAGGAAGGTCAGGCTGACCTCCTTGCCCTCGTGCGGGTAGTAAACGTTGTCCAGCGAGTCGTAGGAATATTTCAACGAATAGAAGCCTTCGTTGAAGTTTTCGCTGGGCATATCCTGATCGCCAATACGCACGTCGGCCTTGCCCCAGGCTTCACCGACACCCAAACGCACTTCGCCATTGTTGCCGATCTGCCGACCGACATTCAGGGCCATTCCGTAGCGCTCGACCCGGTATTGGGCGATCGGATCATTGTCGAGCACCGCATCGACGTTCTGTGCCTCAAACACCACCGAGGGCGCTATGAAATAGCGAGAGCCGACGTCCAGTGGCTGATAGAACTCGCTGTACAGCTCCTGTTTTTCGCCGATCTGCGCGCGGGTCAGCCATTCCGCACCGAGGCGGTTGATGCCGTTGATACGGTAGCTGGCGCCAAGGTTGAAGGCGCTGGCGCCGCGCATGTCGTCCGACAGGTTGAGGCCGACTCGCAGGTAGTCGGTGCCGCTGCGCTTGCCCCGGGCGCTGATCACCAACGTGTGATCCTGGCCCTTGTGCACTACGCGGTATTGCACCTGCTCGAAGTAATCGAGGCCGTACAAGGTGCCCATGTCCGAATGCAGTCGGCCCAGATCCAGCGGCTCGCCGATGTGCTGACGGATGTAGTAACGGATCACATCGTCGTCGACTTTCGAGTCATTCTCGACCTTGATCGCGGTGATGATCGGCGTGCGTTGGCCGGGCGCGCGCGCGGCGTTGAGTTGGGCATCCTGAGCAACCACCGGTTTGAGCCGTGCCAGGCGGGCATCGAGGATTTTGGTGGCGCGGTAACCGGCATCTATCATTTCCTGGGCGCGGCCGAAATCAGTGACGCCGAAACTCGCCAGCGCCGGTTGGATCAGCACGTCTGTCGGTTTCAGCGCGGCCAGTTGCTCCTCGGAGTTGCGCCGGGTCATCAAGGTGATCGACTGGTTAAGTACATCAACCACGGTGGTCAGTTGCTTGCGGTTGCGCAGCGGCGTGCCGATGTCGACCACAATGGCGATGTCGACGCCCATTTCCCGTGCGACATCGAGCGGGATGTTGTCGGTCATGCCGCCATCCACCAGCAGCCGGCCATCAAGTTCGACCGGGGCGAACACCGCAGGGATCGACATGCTGGCGCGGATCACCTGGGGCAGGTGACCTTTGCGGAACACCACTTTCTCGCCGTTGGCGATGTCGGTAGCCACGGCGCGAAAGGGGATCGGCAGTTTGTCGAAGTCCCGGGTGTCGCTGGTGTGCGCCAGCAGGCTTTCCAGCAGCAGCGCCAGGTTCTGGCCCTGAATCACCCCCAGCGGCAGGCCGACGCTGCCGTCGTCGCGAAAGCTCAGTTTCTGTTTCACCAGAAAATCGCGGTCATCCTGCTTGCGCCGGAACGGCACGTCTTCCCGGGGCGGCGCATCGGACAACGCCTGTTGCCAGTCGATGCTCAGGGCGAGTTTTTCCAGTTCGTCGATCTTGTAGCCCGAGGCATACAGGCCGCCAACCACCGCGCCCATGCTGGTGCCGGCAATCACATCGATCTTGATGCCTTGCTCCTCCAGCGCCTTGAGCACGCCGATGTGCGCCAACCCGCGAGCGGCACCACCGGACAGCACGAGGCCGACTTTCGGTCGCGGCGTTTCGCTGGCGAAAACGAACAGAGGAAGGAAACCAAGCAGCAGGCAGAACAGCAGACGGCGCATTGTGAGTCTCGGGGCAAGCGGTAAAGCCGGCTATTATAGCGGCGCCCTCTGTCTCAGGAGTTTCCACGAACATGACCGTCGCAAAAGCAGAAGTTGTCATCACTTATTGCACCCAATGCCAGTGGCTGCTGCGCGCCGCGTGGCTGGCGCAGGAACTGCTCAGCACCTTCGGCGATGATCTGGGCAAAGTGTCACTGGTGCCGGGCACCGGCGGGGTGTTTCACATCACTTGCGATGACGTGCAGATCTGGGAGCGCAAGGCCGATGGTGGTTTTCCCGAAGCCAAGGTGCTCAAGCAGCGAGTGCGCGATCAGATCGATCCTGACCGCGACCTCGGCCACAACGATCGTACTCAGTGAGAGGTTGCCTCGGCGGCGACGGTTTTTTTGTCGGCATGGCCGGACATGCGCGCCGACACCACGATGGCGACGATGATCAATGCGCCGCCGAGAAGCATGCGTAACGTCGGGTTCTCATTGAACAGAAGCCAGGCGATGGTGATGCCGTAGACGGGCTCCATGGCGAACACCACTGCGGCGGTGCGCGCCTTGATCACCGCCAGGCTGGCGACGAACAGGCTGTGGGCGACGCCGGTGCAGAACACCCCGAGCAGGGCGATCCACAACCAGTCCAGTGCGCGCACTTCGCTCAGTTGCGGCGCCGCGACCGGCAGCAGACACAACGCCACCACCACGTTTTGACACAACGCCGCCTGCACCGCCGGGATGCGTCCGGAGCTGGCGCGGTTGGTCAGCGACAGTAGGGAAAACAACAGCCCGGATAACACCGCCCAGAGCAAACCGACGGTAGAGCCGCTGGCCAGATCGAACGCCGGGGTCACCAGCACCAGACCGACGCTCACCAGCACCACCAGCACAATTTCATTGGCGCGGATGCGCTCACGGAAGATCAGCCCTTCGAGAATCACCGTGAAGGCCGGGAAACTGGCGAAGCCCAACGTCGCGATCGCCACGCCGGCAACCTTCACCGCAATGAAAAAGCTCACCCAATGTCCGGCCAACAGTACGCCGCTCAGCGCCAGGCGCCGCCAGTCCACGGCTTGCAGTTTTTGCCAGCCGCTCTGGCTGGCGAAACGGGCGAAAAACGCCAGGGCAAGTACGGCGAAAGCGGCACGTCCGAAGACGATCACGGCCGGCGATGCTGCGGCGAGTTTGCCGAACACGCCGGTCAGGCCGAACATCAGAGCGCCGATATGCAGGGCGCCGAGGGCGGTACGCGGGGTCATTGCAATCCTTAATCCAGACAAGGTTTTTTTGATTGATCGTTCCCACGCAGGAGCGTGGGAACGATCAATCGTCTGCGGCAGCTCCTACACATTGAACCGTGTAACGACGTATATGTCTGTCGGCGGACTATCGGGTTTTGTTGCAGGAATCGCGTCGTAGCTGGCCGGGCGATGAACCAAACTCACGCAGGACAGCGGCCGAGAAAGCGCTTTGCGAGCTGTAGCCAACGCGACTGGCGATTTCACCGATGGGCAGCACAGTCTCGCGCAGCAGGCCCATGGCCTTGTGCAGCCGCCGACTGCGAATGTAGTCCATCGGTGTCTGCCCGCATTCAGCGACAAACCGTGCGTGCAGGCGCGCCGTAGACAACCCGGCCACTTGCGCCAGATCGGCGACTTGCAGCGGGTATGCAGCGTTTTGCTCAATGTGCGCATCCAGCGCCGCGTAGGGCAGGCGCCGAGTGCAGACTTCGGCAGGTTTGGCGTGATTCAGACTGGCCAACAACAGCACTGCACCTTGCTGCGCAATCACTGGATCGGTGACCGGACTGTTCGCCAGCCAGTTGACCAACTGGCTTTGCCCGGAATCCAGCGACAGGCGCGCAGGGTTGTCGAGCAAGCGGCGGCTGGCGTCGGCATGGTCACCGAGTGAATCCGCGACCCATTGCCCATCGGGAATATCCAGCACCAGACAACGACTCCCCTGTGGACTGCCGCAGGCGTGATGGGCGCCGGAGGGGACCACCACGAAGCTCTGCTGACGCACCTGACTGCCACAACCTTCCACCTCGAAATCCAGCGCGCCGGACAGGCCGAACACCAGTTGGGCGTGCTCGTGGCTGTGGACGATCAGATCGCGGGTGTACTGACGCAAGGTAAGGATCGGTCGCATGGCAGATCGTCTCCGAAGTGATCGCCAGTCTACACCAGCGCCCCCGGAATGCGCTGTCACAGGACTGACTCGTGACTGTCATGGTCGATTAACCGGACGGGCGCACTGTGGCGAAAACATCGCAGAGGGTTGCCCATGACCAGCGCCGAGCTCGCCAAACCCAGCCGCAAACAACGGGTGCGCACCTTGTGGATCTCCGACGTGCATCTGGGCACTCGGGATTGCCAGGCCGAACACTTGTCGCAATTTCTCAAGGGCTATCACGCCGACAAGATCTATCTGGTCGGCGACATCATCGACGGCTGGAAACTGCGTGGCGGCATGTACTGGCCTCAGGCGCATACCAATGTGATCCGCCGCTTGCTGACCATGAGCAAGCGCGGCACCGAGGTTATCTACGTCACCGGCAACCACGATGAATTCCTGCGTCGTTATTCGAAGCTGATTCTGGGCAACATTCAGTTGGTCGATGAGGCTGTGCATGTCACGGCGGATGGCCGGCATCTGCTGGTGATTCACGGTGACCAGTTTGATGTGATCACTCGATACCACCGCTGGCTGGCGTTTCTCGGCGACTCGGCCTACGAATTTACGCTGACGCTCAATCGCTGGCTCAACCATTGGCGCGCGCGGTATGGCTACGGTTACTGGTCCCTTTCGGCCTATCTCAAACACAAAGTGAAGACCGCCGTGAGCTTTATCAGCGATTTTGAAGAAGCGATCGCCCATGAGTGTGTGAAGCGTGAATTGCATGGCGTGGTGTGCGGGCACATTCACCATGCCGAGATCCGTAAGGTCGGCGAGGTGGATTACCTCAATTGTGGCGATTGGGTGGAGTCGTGTACGGCGTTGATCGAACACTGGGACGGCACGATCGAGCTTTATCGGTTGGCGGATGCGCAGGCGCGTGAGGCTGAACTCAAGACTGCCAAAGTGGCAGAGATCGCTTAAAAGCAAAAGCTCGCAGCCTTCGGCAGCTCCTGCACATGGCCTCATGTAGGCGCTGCCGAAGGCTGCGAGCTTTTGATCTTCAGGCGTGTTCTTCCATCGCCGCCTTGTAAATCGAGTGCTTCGGCTGGGCAAACAACCGCTGCATCATCGGCTGGAAAAAGCTCAGCGGCAGAGTGTCATACGCCGGGTCGAACGCCGCCGCGTCGTATTTTGCGCAGAATTCGGCGGTCGCCTGAAACTGCGGGTGCTCCTTGAACTGCTCGCGCAGGTGCCGATCCATGCCCAGGTGATGGAAGAAGTAATAGCCCTGGAAGATCCCGTGCTTTTCCACCATCCAAAGGTTTTCGGCACTGACGAACGGCTTGAGAATCGCCGCGGCAATGTCCGGATGGTTGTAAGAACCGAGGGTGTCGCCGATGTCATGCAACAACGCGCACACCACGTATTCCTCGTCACGCCCGTCACGATACGCGCGGGTCGCGGTTTGCAGCGAGTGGGTCAGGCGATCCACCGGGAAACCGCCGAAATCACCTTCAAGCAATTTCAGGTGGGTCATGATCCGTGATGGCAGCTGTTTGGCGTAGGCACTGAAGTCTGCGGCGATGATCGCCCAGTCTTCCTGCGTACCGTCCTTCATGTGGGTGAAGCGGGCATTGGCGTTCATGGGCCATCCTCAATGTCGGTTTTCAGAAGGCCACGCGACCCAGAATCATGTCGCGGTACATGGCGAAATCGCCGAGCAAGCTGTACAGCGGATGCTGAAAAGTCGCCGGTCGATTCTTTTCAAAGAAGAAATGCCCGACCCAGGCGAAGCTGTAACCGGCCAGCGGCAAGGCCAGCAACAGCAGCCAGGCACCCTTGGCGATGGTCAGCGCGAGAATAAAAATCACCAGTGTCGTGCCGATGAAATGCAGGCGACGACAGGTGCTATTGCTGTGTTCGCTGAGGTAATACGGGTAGAACTCAGCGAAGCTGTTGAAATGCTTGATGTTTTCCACGACCGCGTTCTCTGTGGTTGTTGTTCTGGCGACGAGTTGTTCTGCGGGTAGCTTATTTGAGTCTAGAGTGATCATTGGCGTGGGCCAGTGACTATCGGCGCCACTTTAGTATCCTTCGCAAATCAGGCCGCAGCATGCGGCCCCTCATGTAAAAGAAAAACACCATGAGCGAACGAACGACTTCTGCAAGCTGGGCGATGGGGATTGTCAAAGCATTGGAGATGGACGGCCTGGATTGCCGGGTTCTGTTCAAGCAGTTGGGGCTTGATTACGCCGCCCTGGATGATCCGGATGCGCGCTTCCCGCAAGATTCCATGACCCGACTCTGGCAACGGGCGGTCGAGCTGTCCGGCAACCCGGCGATCGGCCTGAACATGGGCAAAGTGGTGCGACCGGCGTCGTTTCATGTCGCCGGTTATGCGCTGATGTCCAGCAACACGTTGGCCGAAGGCTTTCAGCGACTGGTGCGCTATCAGCGGATCATTGCCGAGAGTGCCGACCTGAGTTTTCGCCTGCTGGAAGAAGGTTATGCGCTGATTCTGACGGTGCATGGCGACCACCTGCCGCCGACCCGGCAAAGCGCCGAAGCCTCGCTGGCGTGTGCGTTGGCCCTGTGTGGCTGGCTGAGCGGGCGCACGCTGCACCCGGTCAAAGTGCTGGTGCAGGGCGATGAACCGCAAAATCTGCAACCTTACAAACAGGCTTTCCATGCACCGCTGACGTTTAACGCACCTTACGACGCGTTGATTTTCGAGCGCGCCGACATGGAAGCGCCGCTGCCCACCGCCAACGAGGCGATGGCGCTGCTGCATGACCGGTTTGCCGGGGAATACCTGGCGCGGTTTTCCGAAAGTCGCGTGACCCACAAGGCCCGCCAGGTGCTCTGCCGTTTGCTGCCGCAGGGTGAGCCCAAGCGCGATACCGTCGCGCAGACCTTGCACTTGTCGCAGCGCACGCTGCAGCGCCGGTTGCAGGAGGAGGGCACGAGTTTTCAGCAATTGCTCGATGACACCCGCCGCGAACTGGCCGAGCAGTACCTGGCGCAACCGAGCATGACCCTGCTGGAAATCGCCTATCTGTTGGGTTTTGCCGATCCGAGCAATTTCTTTCGCGCGTTCCGGCGCTGGTTCGACACCACGCCCGGCGATTACCGGGCGCGGTTGTTACAGGCGCCGAATGCGATCAGTGACGCCAAAAGGCCGGAATACACAGCACAAACACCGTGATGATCTCCAGTCGGCCGAGCAGCATGCCGAACGACAGGATCCACTTGGCAGCATCCGGCAGCGTCGCGAAGTTGCCCGCCGGGCCAATGGTTTCGCCCAACCCCGGGCCTACGCCGGATACGGTACTGGCGGCGCCGGTCAGCGCGGTCATCCAGTCCACGCCCAACAGTGACAGCAGCAGGGCGATCACGCAGATGGTGATGGCGAAGAAGAACGAGAAGGTCAGAATCGAGCGCACGATCTCTTCGTCGAGGCGGTGACCGTTGTACTTCTGCTTGATTACCGCGCGCGGGTGGATCAACTGGTTAAGGTTGGCCTTGAGGAGGATGTAGGCGACCTGGAAACGGAAGATCTTGATCCCGCCGGCAGTCGAGCCCGAGCAACCACCCACAAAACCCAGATAGAAAAACAGCATCAGCGAGAAGTTGCCCCACAGGCTGTAGTCACCGAGGGCAAAACCGGTGGTGGTCAGCACCGACGTCACGTTCAGCGCCACATGGCGCAAAGCTTCGAGCCAATGCAGATTGGTCGTCCACCAATACCAGGTGCCGAGCACCAGCCAGGTCACCAGCAACATGCCGAGCAAACCCTGCACCTGTTGATCCTTGATCAGCGCCTTGCGGTTGCCCCGCAACGTGGCTACGTAGAGGGTAAACGGCAAGCTGCCGAGAATCATGACCACCACCGCCACCCAGTGCACCGCCGGTTGCGTCCACTTGGCCAGCGACTGGTCGGATGTCGAGAACCCGCCGGTGGAAATCGCCGACATCGCATGATTGATCGCGTCGAACAGGCTCATCCCGGCCCACCAGAACGCCAGGCTGCCAAGGATGGTGATGCCGACATACGCCGCCACGATCAGCCGCGCCACCATGTGCGAGCGCGGCATGACCTTTTCCGAGCGGTCTGACGATTCGGTCTGGAACAGGCGCATGCCACCGATGCGCAACAGCGGCAGAATCGCCACCGCCATGCCGATAAAGCCGATGCCGCCGATCCAGTGCAGCAACGAGCGCCACATCAAGATGCCGGGGGACATGTTGTCCAGGCCCGTGAGCACGGTCGAACCGGTGGCGGTGATGCCGGACATGCTTTCGAAAAACGAGTCGGTGTAGCTGATGTGCTGGGTCAGCAGAAACGGCAGCGCCGCGAAGATACATACCACCAGCCAACTGCTGACGGTCAGCAGGTACATGTCGCGCGGGCGCAGATGAATGTGTTCCGGGCGACCGGGAATCACCAGCGCGAGGCCGGCGACGAAGGTGATCATGCTTGCCCAGAGGAACGACGGCAGATCGCCGGTGCGATCGAAAATCACCAGGGTGGCCATGGGCACGACCATGGCAATCGCCAGGGTGATCAGGAAGATGCCGATGATGAAACCAATGATCCGTAAGGTCGGCAACGCCATGAAGTCCGCTCGGGCTGATGTGGGAAGGGCGCCATTCTACCTGTGGGGCAGGGCATGTAAACCGGCATCCCTTTGACAGATACAGCTAGAATAGCCGCACATTTTTCTCAGGAGGTGGCCGATGCAGGCTCTCGACGCTTTGCTCAACCGTGTTTCCGTTCCCCGACTGGTCGAACCGGCCCCGACTGCCGAGCAGCGCGAAGCCTTGTTTGGCGCGGCGCTGCGTGCACCGGATCACGGGCATTTGCAGCCGTATCGCTTCCTGACTGTCGAAGGCGCGGCGCGTGAGCAGATGGGCGAGTTGCTGGCCGAGGCTGCGCAGAAGCAGGAAGGCGAAGTCACTGAAGCAATGATCGACAAAGCCCGCAACGGCCCACTGCGGGCGCCGTTGGTAGTTGTGGTGATCGCGAAGTTGCAGGAACACGTCAAGTACCCGAAGGCTGAGCAATTGCTGGCGGCGGGCTGTGCGGCACACGGGATTTTGCTGGCAGCGTATGCGCAGGGGATTGGTGCTGTTTGGCGTACCGGTGATCTGGCTTATTCGGCGCATGTGGCCAAAGGCCTGGGGCTGGCGGAAGGTGAAGAAGTGATTGCCTTCCTGTACCTCGGCACGCCGCAGAAAGAACCGCGTGTGGCCGAGAAGGTTGATCTGGCGGAGTTTGTCAGCGCTTGGCCGGGTAAAGCCTGAAGATCAAAAGCCCCTCACCCTAACCCTCTCCCGGGGGGAGAGGGGACTGATTGGGGGATACTCCAGAGATACGCCGACCTGAGCGATTTTTGGTGAATCCGGAATCGACTCGGTTTAGCGCTTGGTGTAACCATAATCGACACGGTTTTTCAGGTCGATGTATGACGCAAGACCCTTCGGTCGGCCCCCTCTCCCTCCGGGAGAGGGCTGGGGTGAGGGTGGCTCTTAGGGCTGCACTACAGCACCCGGCACCAACGGCAACTCCAGACTGGCAATAAACCCGCCCTCAGAATGATTCGCCAACACCAGACTCCCGCCATGGCGCTCCGCCGCACGCTTGGCAATCGCCAATCCAAGACCATGCCCCGCTGCGGTCTGCCCCGGCGCCCGATAGAACGGCTCGCCTAACTGATTCAAATGCTCGGCCTGCACCCCCGGCCCATGGTCACGCACGCTCACCACGATGCGTTCGCCCTGACGTGAGGCCTTCATTTCAATCGGCTGGCCCTCCGGATTGAAACGCTGGGCATTGCGCAGCAGGTTATCGACAGCGCGCTCGATCATGGTCGGCCAACCCTTGAAATTCAGTTGCGGCTCGACGTCCAGGTGCACGGTCTGCTCTGGCGAGCCGAGTTGCGCGTCCTTTTGCAGAAGGCTGAGCAGTGCGTTCAAGTCCACTTCTTCAGCGCTGGCGTTGTCGGCATCGACCCGCGCCAACACCAGAATTTCACTGATCAACGCTTCGAGCCGGTCGCATTCGCGGGTCAGGCGGGGCCAGAGCTTTTCCCGTTCTTCAGGGTTTGCCCGTTCCGCCAGTGCCAGTGCAATGCGCAGCCGTGCCAGCGGTGAACGCAGTTCGTGAGACACGTCTCGCAGTAATTGACGCTGACTGCCGATCAGACTTTGCAGGCGCGCGCCCATGCGGTTGAAGTCGGTTGCCAGCACGCCGAATTCGTCGCGGCGGTTGGCCAGTTTCGCCAGGCTATTTTGCTGATAAGTCGTCTGCCCCAGATCATGCACCGCGCCGCGTAATCGGCTGAGCGGGCGGGTGATGGAGAACGTCACCAGCAGGCTGAACAGGGTTAGCACCACCAGCGCGATACCCAGCGCACTTAACGGCCAGAGCAGGCTTTCGCGGTGCCAGGCGTCGAGTTCCGGGTGCGGGATGCGGTAGATGAACAGGTAGGTGTCGCCGGTTTTATCACTGGTGAATTCATCGGTCAGACGCCGCCATGGCAGGCGGCGGTCATCGTTGTTCTGGCGGGCTTCGAAGGCTGCCGCGCGGCGGGGAAAGGTGCCGCGCACCACTGGGTCGCCGGTCTCGTTGAGGACCTGAACGTCGATGTGGTACTGGCGTTTGCGTTGCTCGAGGATGTTCTGAGCGGCTTCTTCGCCTTGGGCTTCGTAGGTCTGCGTCCACTCGGCGGCCAGAGTGTTGAGGCCCGGGTGACGACTGAGGATCCACGCGTCCTGATTGAGCATGTGCCCCAGCAGAATGGAGAGCCCTGCCACCAGAGCGATAGCCAGCCAGAAGCTCGCGAGAATACGCCAGAACAATGAACGCACAGAAAATCCTCAATCAGACACAAAACCCCTGTAGGAGCTGCCGCAGGCTGCGATCTGATCGTTCCCACGCTTTGCGTGGGAATGCAGCCGGGGACGTTCTGCGTCCCACAGCTAAAAGATCGCAGCCTGCGGCAGCTCCTACAGGGTCGAATGTAAGCAGGCCCAACGGTTTAAGCCGTTGGGCCTGAAGTCAGAACATTATTGCGCCTTTTGCGGCTGTTGCGCTTTCCAGGCCTTGAACTCGGCCCATTCTGCGCGACGTTCGGCCTGTTTCTTCTGCATCTCGTCGAATTTCTTCTGTTGATCCGGTTTCAACACGGCGCGGACATCAGACTCGGCTTTTTTGTGGTTGGCCGCCATCTCGTCCTTCATGGCTTTCTGGTCAGCTGGCGAGAGTTTTTCCAGGTACTTGTCGACCACTTGCTTACGCTCGTGCATCTGCTCGCCCATGATCTTGCGGATCTGCTCGCGTTGTTCGCGGGACAGGTCGAGTTGGCTGTACGGGCCTTTGCCGTGCATGCCGTGCATCTGACCGCCGTGGCGTGGGCCTTCGAGTGGGCCACCCATCGGGCCGCCATCTTGCGGCATGGCCATGGCGACGGTTGGCAGAGCGGCAGCGAACATCAGAGCGATAAGAGTCTTGCGCATGGTGTATCTCCTTGTCTCGTTCCCGGTACGTTCCGGATGAGTTCAGATTACGGAGATCAAGGTCAGCGGCGGTCAGCGCTACGTAAAGCTTGGGTAAAGACGATACGGCGCTGACCTGACAAAAATGACACAGCGTCAGAGGCTGTAGTAGTAACCGCGGCTGCGCAGAGCCACGATCCGCGGGCGGCCGTCGGGGTGTGGGCCGATCTTTTTGCGCAGGTTGCTGACGTGCATGTCGAGGCTGCGGTCGTACAGGGTCAACTTGCGGCCGAGGGCAAGTTGCGCCAGTTCCTGTTTGTCCAGCGGCTCGCCGGGCTGTTTGAGCAACGCTTCGAGCAAGCGGCTTTCGGAAACGGTAAGGGTCAGTTCTTTCTCGTCGATGCTGACCACGCCGCGCACCGGGCTGAAACTCAGGTCACCCAGTTCCAACTGCGTCGACACGGCGGCCGGATGGCTGCGGCGCAACACGGCGCGCAAGCGGGCAGTCAGTTCACGCGGGTCGCAGGGTTTGGCCAGGTAATCGTCGGCACCCAGTTCCAGGCCGAGAATGCGGTCCAGCGGCTCGCCACGGGCGGAGAGCATCAGCACCGGCAGATCGGCGTGATCGTTACGCAATTGCTTGAGCAGTTCCAGACCACTGCCATCGGGCAGCATCACGTCCAGCACCACTGCCGCCGGAGCGGTTTCGGCCAAGGCCTTGCGGGCGCTCTGACCGTCGTGGCAGGCGCGCACCTGGAAGCCTTCCTGGCTCAACCAACTGCTCAGGAGCTCACACAGCTCCACGTCATCATCAATAAGTAACAGCTCGCTCATGACTCACTCAATTTAGCCATTGCCGACGTTTTCGGCTTGCACCACTGGCAAAGATACCGCAGAGCAGCGCCAATAGCGCTACCCCGGCGCCGGTGACGAACCACTGCTGCTGATCGGTCAGCAGGCGCGGCAGCGTGCTGGCCTGGGCTTCCTTGAGTTGCAGCTTGAGGCGCTGGTTCTCTTGGCGCAACCGGGCGAGCTGGGCGCTCTCGCGGGTGTTGTCGGCATTTTGCAGTTGTTTGTTCAATTCTTCGCGCTGCTGCTCGCTGGCCTTGAGACGCTGTTGCAACTCGGTGATCTGGCTGCCGGCACTCAATGACAATGGCGTAGAGCTGCCGCCTTCGGTGGCTTCCTCACCATGGGCGGGCGCCATGATCGACAACGTGACCAACATCAGACACAACGGACCCTTGCGCATCGCGACACCTGTTTCCAAATGGATATTGGGCAGGTTGTCGGCAGGCAAACAAGAATAATGAGCGATTGAGAACGCGATGAACCGACAAGGTTCATCGCGTGGAGGATTTGCGGGGGAAAGTTACGGCAGGACTTGCTTGAACGGCTTCACGATCACAGTGGCGTAGACCCCGGCAGCGATGTACGGATCGGCATCGGCCCAGGCTTGCGCGGCGCTAAGGGAATCGAATTCGGCGACGATCAGGCTGCCGGTGAAACCCGCTGCACCCGGATCATTGCTGTCGACGGCCGGGTGCGGGCCGGCCAATACGATGCGGCCTTCGCCCTTGAGCACTTGCAGGCGTTCCAGGTGCGCAGGGCGCGCGGCCAGGCGAGCTTCGAGCGAGTTGGCAACGTCGGTGGCAATGATTGCGTAGAGCATGTCAGTCCTCGGTTTTTGGTGTTGTGGTATCGGTGTCGTGCAGGTGACGGGACAGATAAATGCCCTGAGCCACCAGGAACAGCACGGTCATGCCCAGGCTGCCGAACACCTGGAAGTCCACCCAGAGCCTCTGGAAGCTGAAGGCGACGAACAGGTTGGCGGCCCCGCAGAACAGGAAAAAGGCGATCCAGGCGATGTTCAGGCGCGTCCAGACTGGATCCGGCAGGGTCAGTGCATGGCCCATGATGCGCTTGATCAGCAGGCGGTCACCGATGAAGTGGCTGCCGATGAAGGCGACAGCGAACAACCAGTTGACCACCGGGGCTTTCCATTTCAGGAACGTCTCGCTGTGGAAGGCCAGGGTCAGGCTGCCGAACACGAGGCAGGCGATCAGGGTCAGCCATTGGCTCTTTTCCAGCTTGCGCTGTTTGATGAAAAGCGCGCCGTACACCGCCAGAGAGCTGATGATCAGCATCGCAGTGGCGCTGTAAATACCGCCTACAGTGACTTCATGGCCCGCAATGTCGACGACCCGTGGATCAAGTTTGTAAACGATGAAAAACAGCAGAAGCGGGATGAAATCGATGAATTGTTTCACAGTGAGAGCCAGAAGCTGGATGTGGCGGCATAATAACAAACATATGGGCGCGCGATAGCGCCGGCTGATTTGAGGTTACAACTCCCCGTGAATGTTGATTTGCACTGCCACAGCACGGCCTCCGATGGCGGCCTGGCGCCTGCGGTTCTGGTTGCGCGTGCGTTCGAGAACGGCGTGCGAGTCTTGGCATTGACCGACCATGACACCCTCGAAGGCCTCGCCGAAGCGCGCATGGCCGCGACTGAGTTGGGGATGCAACTGGTCAATGGCGTCGAACTCTCCTGCACCTGGGGCGGCGCGACCATCCATGTGTTGGGCTACGGTTTCGACGTCAACGCCGCGCCGCTGGTCGAGGCCATCGCCAAGTTGCACGATGGCCGCTGGCTGCGGTCGGAAGAAATAAGCCGCAAGCTCGCCCTCAAGGGCATGCCCGGCGCCCTCGACGGCGCACGACAGATCCAGCAAGCACTGGGTGACAGCGGCAACGCGCCGGCCCGTCCGCATTTCGCCGACTGGATGGTGCGTGAAGGTTATGTAAAGGATCGCGCCGAGGCATTCCGCAAATGGCTTGGCGCCGGCAAGCTGGGCGACGTCAAACTGCACTGGCCGACTCTGGAAGACACTGTCGGTACTCTGCGCGCCGCCGGGGCCTGGGTCAGTCTGGCGCATCCATGGCACTACGATTTCACCCGCAGCAAGCGCCGAAAGCTGATTGCCGACTATATTCAAGCGGGCGGGCATGCGATCGAAGTGGTCAATGGCCATCAGCCTGCGGAACAGGTGGGCAGCCTGGCAATCCTTGCCCGTGAGTTCGGTCTGCTGGTCAGCGCCGGCAGTGATTTTCATGGCCCTGGAGGCTGGTCCGAGATCGGCCAATACCGGCCGGTTCCCGAGGACCTTCCACCCCTGTGGTGTCGGTTCAAACATGACACAGTTATTGCCGCCGTCTGAACAGGTAGAGAATGTGAGTCAATTTTTCCAGATTCATCCGGAAAACCCGCAAGCGCGCCTGATCAAACAGGCAGTCGAGATCATCCGCAAGGGCGGGGTGGTGATTTATCCCACGGACTCTTCCTACGCCATTGGTTGCCAGATTGGCGACAAGACGGCCATTGAGCGCGTGCGGCGGCTGCGTCAGCTCGATGAGAAACACAACTTCGCGCTGATCTGCAGCGATCTGTCGCAACTGGGTAACTACGCCAAGATCGACACCGGCACCTTCCGCATTCTCAAGGCTCACCTGCCAGGGCCGTACACCTTCATTCTCAATGCCACCCGTGAAGTGCCACGGCTGCTCCTGCATCCGAAGAAGCGCACCATCGGCCTGCGTGTGCCGAGCCACCCGATTGCGTTGGCGCTGTTGGCCGAGCTCGGCGAGCCGCTGATGAGCGTGACCCTGATCATGCCCGGCGACGAAGATCCACTGAGCGATCCGTACGAAATGCGCCAGTTGCTCGAACACCAAGTGGACTTGATCATCGACGGCGGTTTTGGCGGCATCAAGGCCTCCACCGTGATCGACCTGACCGGCGACGATCCGGAAGTGATCCGCGTCGGTTGCGGCGATCCTTCCCCGTTCATGGTCGAGGCCTGAATGTCCGCAGTAGAAACCGTTGTCGATCCGCAGGCCGGCGCCCAGCAGGAACTGCCGTTTGCCATGGTCTATGGCCAGGCGGTCATGGAAATGCCGCTGGACCTTTACATTCCTCCGGATGCACTCGAGGTCTTCCTTGAAGCCTTCGAAGGCCCGCTCGACCTGCTGCTGTACCTGATCCGCAAACAGAACATCAACATCCTCGACATCCCGGTGGCGGAAATCACCCGCCAGTACATGGGTTATGTCGAGTTGATGCAGTCGGTGCGTCTTGAACTGGCCGCCGAGTATCTGGTGATGGCCGCGATGCTGGCCGAGATCAAGTCGCGCATGCTGCTGCCACGGGCCGAAACCGTCGAAGACGAAGAAGACGACCCGCGCGCCGAACTGATCCGCCGCTTGCAGGAGTACGAACGCTTCAAGGCGGCCGCTGAAGGCATTGATGGCTTGAGCCGGGTTGGCCGCGACGTCGTGGTGCCCAAGCTCGACGCCCCGGAAGCCCGGGCGCGCAAGTTGTTGCCCGATGTGGCGCTGGAAGAAATCCTGATGTGCATGGCCGAAGTGCTGCGCCGTGGCGACATGTTTGAAAGCCATCAGGTCAGTCGCGAGGCCCTGTCGACCCGCGAGCGCATGAGCGATGTGCTGGAACGGCTCAAGGGCGGCGGTTTTGTGCCGTTCGTCGAGCTGTTCACTGCCGAAGAAGGTCGCCTCGGTGTGGTAGTGACCTTTATGGCGATCCTTGAACTGGTCAAGGAATCCTTGGTCGAGCTGGTGCAGAATGAGCCGTTCGCCGCGATCCACGTGCGAGCCCGAGCCGAATAACGAGTCGAAACATGAACCTGACTGAACCCCGCGAGCTGGCGTCCCTGCTTGAAGCCTTTCTGTTGGCCTCGGGAAAACCGCAATCCCTTGAGCGCCTCTACGAACTGTTCGAAGAGGGCGAGCGGCCAGAACCGCCGGTCTTCAAGAAAGCCCTGGCATTGTTGGCCAAGTCCTGTGATGGGCGCGCGTTCGAGCTGAAGGAAGTCTCGTCCGGCTATCGCCTGCAGATTCGCGAGAAGTTTTCGCCGTGGGTTGGCCGCCTCTGGGAAGAACGCCCGCAGCGTTATTCCCGTGCCTTGCTGGAAACCATCGCGCTGATTGCCTATCGCCAGCCGATCACCCGAGGCGAGATCGAAGACGTTCGTGGTGTGGCGGTCAACAGCAACATCGTCAAAACCCTGATCGAGCGCGAGTGGATCCGCATCGTCGGTTACCGCGACGTGCCGGGCAAACCGGCGATGTTCGCCACCACCAAGGCGTTTCTCGATCACTTCAACCTGAAGAACCTTGAAGACCTGCCGCCGCTGGCCGAGTTGCGCGAGATGGAAGCCGACCCGGTGCTGGATTTCGACGATGCCCCGGTGCCGCAGAGTTTGCAGGAACTGGCCGACGCCAGCGCCGAGCCGGAAGAGGAGAAGGAGGAAACCAGTTTCCACACCTTGCTGCTGGAGCTGGACAGCATGGAGGAGGGGATCAAGACCGACTTCGACGATTTGCTGCGTGATGGTGCCGATGGCGACGTGCTGCCGACCGAGCCTGAGGTTGAAATTGTCGAGCCAGTCATTGAGATTGAACCTGAGACCGAGCCTGAAGCCGAACCTGAAGAGGACATTCTTGGTGTTGCCGAGGCCCGGGAAAAACTCTTGGCTGCCGTTGCTGCCCTGGAGCAGTCCGCACCAGAACCCGAACTGAGCGAAGAAGAAGCCGAAGCCCGCGCGCTGGCCGAAGCGATCGAAGCCGAACGCCGCGAGTTCGAGGACTGAGGCTCGCCGAAGGCTGCGATCTTTTGATCTTCAAGTGAGACCCCATGAGCTCGACTAAAGACCCCTGCATCAGCCTCTGCAAATTCACCGATGACATTTGCCTCGGCTGCGGGCGCAGCAAGCGCGAAATCAAAGCCTGGAAGAAACTCGACAAGGATGACAAGCGCATCGTGCTGGCCGAAGCTGCGCTGCGCCTGATCAAGCTTGGCGGCGCCGGTCGGCGGAAAAAGAAATAACTGTCGATCGATCAGCTAGTCTCTGATGCGCGATGGCCCACATCCGCGTATGATTCGCGACCCTTCGTCGATCCCTTCGGCAAAGCAAACAGTTTTCAATGCTTCAGGCGCCGCCTGAACAGACCACACCGGGAGGTGCCCAGATGAGCGACATCATTCAGAAAGACGACCAGGAAATCGGCCCAGCAGGCGAAAAACTGCAGAAAGTCCTCGCCCGTATCGGCGTCGGCTCACGCCGCGACGTAGAAGCCTGGATCAGCCAGGGCCGGATCAAGGTCAATGGCAAAGACGCCACCCTCGGCCTGCGCGTCGACATGCACGACGCCATCTCCATTGATGGCAAGGTGATCAAGCGTGAAGAAGCTGCCGAATCGGTACGCCGCGTGATCATGTACAACAAACCCGATGGCGAGATCTGCACCCGTGACGACCCGGAAGGCCGTCCGACCGTGTTCGACAAGCTGCCACGTCCGAAAGAAGGACGCTGGATCAACATCGGTCGCCTCGACATCAACACCACCGGTCTGTTGATGTTCACCACCGACGGTGAACTGGCCAACCGCCTGATGCACCCGTCCTACGAGATGGACCGTGAATACGCCGTGCGTGTACGCGGTGAAGTCGATGACGAAATGATCGAGCGTCTGAAGGCTGGCGTCGTGCTGGAAGACGGCCCGGCCAAGTTCACCGACATCAAGCAGGCTCCGGGCGGCGAAGGTTTCAACCACTGGTATCACTGCGTGGTCATGGAAGGTCGTAACCGTGAGGTTCGTCGTCTGTGGGAGTCGCAAGGTCTCGTTGTCAGCCGTCTGAAGCGCGTGCGTTTCGGCCCGGTGTTCCTCAACTCCGACCTGCCGATGGGGCGCTGGCGCGAAATGAGCCAGTACGAAGTCGACATCCTCAGTGCTGAAGTCGGTCTGACGCCGGTAGCGATGCCACAACTGAACGCCAAGAGCAAAGACAAGCTTGAGCGCATGCAGCGCAAATCGTCGCGGCCGATGGCCAAGACCGAGCGCGTGCGCACTCTGCGTCCAGCCGCTGGCGCGCCGACCGGCCCACGTCCAGGCCGCGAGCCGCAGATCGAAGGTGAGCGCCCGGGTCGCAAGCCTGCCGCGCGTCCGGATGGCGAGCGCGCTCCACGCGGCCGTACCGAGCGTGGCGAAGGCCGTGCACCTGCCGGTCGCGGTACACCGGTAGCGGATCGTCCTGCTGACACCACCAACAAGCGTCCGGCCAAACCGGCGCCTAAGCGTCCGGGCATCAAGCTTGTTGACGGTGACAAGCCGTCGGGCAATCGCCGTGGCGCACCGGCCGGTTCTGGCCAGCGTCCGGGGTTCGGTCGCAAGAAGCCTGAGTGATCGGATTCAGTGACTGAATGAAAAACGCCAACCGCAGGGTTGGCGTTTTTTTTCGTCTGGCAAAAGTGTTTCCGCTCGCTTGGAAACAAAACGCCCATCAGCCAGCGGATTGTCATCCAGCGCAAACCACCGTCAACGTGCAGACGTCTGACAGGAAATTCTGAAATGGAAATTTCACGTTACGCCTCGTAAATAAATATTTACGAAAACCACGCGAAAACCCAATGAACAACAACGTGCGCCGAAGCTGTAAGGAAAAACTGCCGGAGCTCGCCCAGCTGGGTGTTGTGCAAGGCTCTGGCACGCTTGTTTCAGCTGCGCTGGAAGGGTGAGATGCGCCCCATGCCTGTCGTGCAGGTGCATAACAAAAAGGAGGCGCAATGAACGCCGTGACTGATCTCCACCTCTCACAGTGGGACGGTTTTCCCCTCGTCCCCGTCGATGACCTGCAAAGGTCTGACTCAATTTTTGCAGCCGCTCGAGCGTCTCGAGGCGGACACACGCAATCCCGGCAACCGACACGCTGATCCAGCGGAGTCTGGCAGCAGGGGGTTAGCGGTGTACAATGCGCCGCGTTTTAACTGTGACCCTCTGCGTAATCGCGCAAATCTCAAGGCTACCCGCCTTGTTCACTCCGCCGCGCCACAAGCGTGTCGGGTTCGATTTCGTCACAGATAAAAACAAACAGGTGACGCATGACCGTTGTAAAAAAGCTGAACTCCTGGTGCCTGCGCTGGGGTTTGATCGGGGCTGCTTGAAATCGCAACCTTGCAGCAACGTCTACTGAACATCATCAAACCTTGCGTGAGACCTTTTTCATGAGTGGACAACCCTCGCAATCAGGCGAGCTGAAACGCGGCCTGAAAAATCGCCATATTCAACTGATCGCCCTCGGTGGCGCGATCGGTACCGGATTGTTCCTCGGCTCGGCCGGGGTGCTGAAATCCGCTGGTCCGTCGATGATCCTCGGCTACGCCATCTGCGGCTTCATCGCCTTCATGATCATGCGCCAGCTCGGCGAAATGATTGTCGAAGAGCCGGTGGCCGGTTCCTTCAGTCATTTTGCGCACAAGTACTGGGGCGGCTTCGCCGGCTTTCTGTCGGGCTGGAACTGCTGGATTCTGTACATTCTGGTGGGCATGTCCGAGCTGACCGCCGTCGGCAAATACATTCATTACTGGGCGCCGGATATCCCGACCTGGGTTTCCGCTGCAGCATTCTTCGTGCTGATCAATGCGATCAACCTGGCCAACGTCAAAGTCTTCGGTGAAGCCGAATTCTGGTTCGCGATCATCAAGGTCGTGGCAATCGTCGGCATGATCGCGCTGGGTAGCTACCTATTGGTCAGCGGCCATGGTGGCCCGCAAGCTTCGGTCAGCAACCTCTGGGCTCACGGCGGCTTCTTCCCCAACGGTGTCAGCGGTCTGGTGATGGCCATGGCGATCATCATGTTCTCCTTCGGCGGTCTGGAAATGCTCGGTTTCACCGCAGCCGAAGCCGACAAACCGAAAACCGTGATCCCGAAAGCGATCAACCAGGTGATCTACCGGATCCTGATTTTCTACATCGGCGCCCTGGTTATCCTGCTGTCGTTGACCCCGTGGGACAGCCTGCTGGAAACCCTCAATGCGTCCGGCGATTCCTATAGCGGCAGCCCGTTCGTGCAAGTGTTCTCGATGCTTGGCAGCAACACCGCAGCGCATATCCTCAACTTCGTCGTGCTGACTGCGGCACTGTCGGTGTACAACAGCGGCACCTACTGCAACAGCCGCATGTTGCTGGGCATGGCCGAGCAGGGCGACGCGCCGAAAGGTCTGGCGAAGATCGACAAGCGTGGCGTGCCAGTGCGTTCGATCCTCGCTTCGGCGGCGGTGACGCTGGTGGCGGTGCTGCTCAACTATCTGATCCCGCAACACGCGCTGGAGTTGCTGATGTCGCTGGTAGTGGCGACCCTGGTGATCAACTGGGCGATGATCAGCTTCTCGCACTTCAAGTTCCGCCAGCACATGAACAAGACCAAACAGACGCCGCTGTTCAAGGCCCTGTGGTATCCGTATGGCAACTACATTTGCCTGGCGTTCGTAGCGTTCATCCTTGGTGTGATGCTGCTGATCCCGGGCATCCAGATCTCGGTCTACGCGATTCCGGTGTGGGTTGTGTTCATGTGGGGCTGCTACGTGATCAAAAACAAGCGTGGTGCGCAGCAGGCGTTGCACGCGGCGGGTTCTGTGGCGAAGTAAGCCAACCGCAAAAACAACAAACCCGGCCAAGTCAGACTGTGTGAAAACACGCTGATGGCGGCTCCAGCAAACGCCCCGACTTGTTCGGGGCGTTTGCTTTTGTGCTCACAGCCGACGAAAAAGGCTTTTCAGCCCGTCAACGCCATCAACTGACGTTCGCCAAGCACGTTAATTGCTCTTTTCAGGTTATAGGCGTTCACCGCCAAGGCCGTTTCAGACCTCGTGCCCTCAAGCTGTCGCAGCAAGAAACGAGCGTTACCAAGCAACCGTCATTTCGCAAGCGTCCCACACTCATTACGCTTTCGCTCTCTAAGGTGGATGCCGCCGCGATCAAGCGGCACCCCCCAAGGACGAAAAAATGCGTAAAAAAGCGGTTATCGTTTTCAGCGGCGGCCAATCCGCAGCTATGTAACCTGCACATTCGCCACATAACGCCTAAATATAGATCTAGCGCCATATGCGGGAAAAATATTAAATAGCGCAAAGAACATTTTTATCATTATCTGCACCCCTACCATGGCTAATATATCACTGCCAGTCATTACGCCATAAAATGCAATATAGAAAAAAAGAAAACTATCGATTATTATCGCAAAAAAAGTACTCAAAAATACCCTTAAAAACAAAAATCTTGAATTAGTGAGCTCTTTGATTTTGCATAATAAATATGAATTTAAATATTCGGAGACAAGAAATGCGACTGACGATGCCACTAGTGCTGAAGCGATATGCCCCACAACCTCATCATAGTGCGCATCCAGCGCCCAATCAGGCAATCCGGGCGCATACGTCGAGACACTCAAAAGAACAATAATCAGTGCATTACTTGAGAAAACAAATAAAATAGCCTTCCTTGCAAGTCTCAGTCCATAAAATTCATTCAACAGATCCACTATTAAGAATGTAAACGGATAGAGAAATACCCCGGGCGTAACAACAATATCGAAGGCATCTAGGTAAATAGGCTTTGCTGCCGACACATTGGTGAATACGTACAACGCAAACAGCATCAGATTAAGCGAAACATAAGTCATCCATGAACATTCATGACGATCCGTGACTTCATATACCGACGGGGCTACCCCATGAGAGTAGAATTTTCTGTATATTTCTCGAACCTCCAGTTTATTCAAGTCATCTGCTATTTCACTGCTGAGCAATTCGTTAAGCTTTATTCTGAGAACCTTTCCCGTGGCGATTACCATCACTACAGCGAGGCCTTTGCGATTATCAAAACCTAACAACTTGTATTTTTTGTTGACACCACCTCCATCACTTAGCATTGAATCTTTCCTCAATTACGTCGCCAACAATAAAAACCGAGTCAGAGAGAAAGGATGACTCATCTGTTATGAACAGTTTCTTCGCAGCACTGTCATATACCAGTTTTTCCATACCACTGGTTGACACTCCTCTTTTAACGATCAGAATATCTCCCGCACCATTCAGATCCCCCATTTCACTCTCCAACAACACGCCTATCAAATTGCAAGCGACACCAAAATAATAAGTCAGCGGACAAGTAATGGATAACTCTCCAATCTTCTTATCCAGACTCTGCATCAGTAAGCTTTCTTTAATTATCGGAACTGCAGCGGGATTCATATTACCTTGAGGGGCTGCAATGCTTTCGATTATCTCCCTCTCCTCAAATGAGATTGTTTCGATTTCCCTGTATGAAACACCAAAAAAATCAGATATTTTTCTAATGGTGGACTGTTGAACATTAACCACTTTCCCTTCGAGGATATTGTATATCGTAGTTCGCGTCAGGCCACTGGCATTACATAAAGATAACTGCGTTTCGCCACGACTTTTTATTAAATATTTGATGTTGCTTTTCAGATTCTCAGCTCTTTCTTTTTTGTGCATCAAATACACCTCTACGTATCACTACCAAACAAACCTAGAAAATCAATCACATCGAGGTGAATCCAGCATCGTACATGCCACGAGTTAACGCAAAAGCTCAGCCATCCAAACAGGCTATAAAAACGTTAAATTATATTTCAAAGTTGTGAGTAAACCAGTCTTACAGAAAGATCCTATTCATATATAAGATATTTCTTACGCTTATTTCCTACAAAGCATAGAGCGCAATAACCCATGCTGTTGATTAACAGCAGCTGTCCAAGTTCGTGGTGCCCCGGCAACTCGGTCTTACTATTAATCATTTAATTACCCAAATGTTCACTTCTTTGTTTAATAGCATAAATTTTTTCAAAACTAACTTTACTGGCATCTAGATCCGGGTTAGTGATAACGCATCCCCCTGAGCAACATGGGAGATACGTTTTCAAATTTCTTAACCTCACTGGGAATTTAAAATGAAAAAAAACAATCCCGATCACCGGCAGTCTTCAAAATCCAAGCGCGACCCAGTCGATATCACCAAGCTGTCACAAGTCACCGAGCCTCTTGTCAGCAAACGGCTACGCAACCCAGGGCAGATTAGCCATATGTTCACCATCCTTCCGAACGTCGATACGGAGTCCATCCTTTGCCACGCCTGTGAAAACGTTGCATCGCTGAACGTCATGGCTACCGATCTGGCGGGTGAACTGCAAGGATCACAACGCAACATCGCGTTAGCCATTCAGCAGCTCGCCGTGTTGTGCGAATTAGCGCTGAATCGGGTGCTGGACAACCTTGACCCACCGCTCGGGCTCACTTGAGCCAACCGCACACTCACTGAGTCATAGCGCTTTTCGCCAAAAATGGAGGTTTACTTTTCATGGATAGATATCTACCCATCACCGGCATCGACTGCAAAATCGCATCGCTGCTGATCGACACCGAAGCACCGCTGGACGTATTGCACGAAACAGCGGCGCATCGCATTCAAACCGCGACACAATTGTTGGAAAACCTGGCGCATCAAGAAGGCGTTTACAGTGAGCTTGCGAAGGTGCTGGTGACGTCTTTACGCGATGGTTGCGATTTGCTGGATGTGATTGGGTGGCGTATACGTCAGCAAATATCTACATAGACAAGATCGCCGAAACCTACAAAAGGCGCCATTCCAGGCTGTGTGAAAATACCTGATGGTGGTTTCACACAGTCTGAATGTGCCGGGTTTGATGTTTCAACGGGTTGCACAACGCCCTTAGTAGAAGTGAGCCTGCTCGCGATAGCGGTGGATCAGGTAAACATTCGTCGACTAATACGCCGCTATCGCGAGCAGGCTCACTCCTACAAGGGATCTTCGGCAGGCCCGGCATCTGTTTCGCGGTATCCTGCGCGTTCTGAATACGGACGCTTTTCCATGCTGGTGATTTCCAACAACGTGCATCTGCCGGATGCCGAGATCGAATTGACGGCCATTCGTGCCCAGGGCGCCGGGGGGCAGAACGTCAACAAGGTCTCCAGCGCCGTGCACCTTCGCTTCGATATTCCGGCCTCGTCCTTGCCCGAGTTCTACAAGGAACGGCTGCTGGCGTTGCGCGACAGTCGTATCACCAGCGATGGCGTGTTGATCATCAAGGCCCAGCAGTACCGCACGCAGGAAGCCAACCGTGCCGATGCGCTGGAGCGTCTGGTCGAGCTGATCCTCAGCGCCACCAAAGTCGAAAAGAAACGCCGTCCGACCAAGCCGACGCTCGGCTCGAAGAAGCGTCGGCTCGAGTCGAAAACCAAGCGCGGCAGTATCAAGGCCGGGCGTGGCAAGGTGGATTTCTAGTCTTCCCGGTATTTTGCGGTGTGCTTGTACAGATACACGCTCAACGCCAACCCACTCAGCGAGGCGAGGGCGGCGAACAGGAAGATCGAGGCGAAGCCGAATCCGGCAGCAATTGCCCCGGCCAGCGGTCCGGTGATCCCCAGCGATAAGTCGATGAACAACGAATAGGCGCCGACAGCTGCGCCGCGACTCGACGCTGGAACCAGATTCACTGCTTCCACACCCAGCGCCGGGAACACCAGCGAGAAGCCGAAACCGCTCAATGCCGCACCGGCCAATGCCCAGTGCGCATCCGGCGCGAGCCACAACAGCAACAGGCCGAGGGTTTCAACCGACAGGCAGGCAATCGCCACGCGGAAACCGCCGAGGCGGTTGATCAGGTTGCCGAACAGCAGGCGCGCGCCGATGAAGCTGGCGCCGAACAGACTCAAGCACAGCACCGCGTTGTCCCAATGCTGAGTGGCGTAATACAGGGTAATGAAGGTGGCGATGGTGCCGAAGCCGATCGAACCCAGCGCCAGCCCGCAACCGTGAGGAAAGACCCGTCCCAACACATGCATGAACGGCAGACGCTCACCGATGACAATCGGCGCGGCAGTCTTGGGCCATGCCAGCAGCAGGCCTAACGCCGCCAGCAAAATGATGCTGACGCCCATGCTCCACAAGCCAAGTTGGCCGACCAGCCACACCCCGAACGGTGCGCCGACGGCCAGTGCGCCGTAACTGGCGATGCCGTTCCACGAGATCACCTTGGCGGTGTTCGCCGCGCCGACGCGGCCGATCCCCCAGCCAATCGAGCCGGAACCGACCAGGCTTTCCGCGCTGCCCAGCACCAGTCGACCGATCAACAGGCTGATCAGGCTGAGCATCGGCATGTTCGGAGTCCACGCCGAAATCAGCATGAACACACCGCTCAAGCCGCACCCGGCCAAGCCATACATCACCGCGAGTTTGCTGCCCTTGTTGTCGATGATCTTGCCGGCGTAAGGGCGGCTGAGCAGGGTGGCGAGGTATTGCACGCTGATCACCAGGCCGGCGATTACTGCGCCGAAACCCAGGTCGCTGTGGACATAGCCCGGCAATACAGCCAGCGGAATGCCGATGTTCAGGTAGCCGATGAAAGTGAAGAGGACGATGGAAACGACTTGCAGCGTGACCGCCAGGGGGCGCTGGGGCTCTGACTTGAAGAACGACATGGGTAAAGGTCCACGGGAGCAGCAGATTAGATAGGCTGCTTATGATACCGACGCGAACGGCACTGGGGCGGGGAAAAGTAAAACTATTTGCCGGACGGCGGTTTCAGGGTTTGGCCGGGGCGACCAGTTGCGTGGTGACCAGTGCGGCGAGGGCGTTTTCTTCGCTGCCAAAACGGGCGAGCAGAGCGGCCTGTTTTTCGGGGGAGAGTCGGCTCCAGATCTCGATCATTTTCTCGGTGGCACCGATCAGAACGGCGGCTTGGTTTTCGGAGAATTCGTCGGTCATGGCAGGGCTCGGGCATTCAGGCAGTGTGGAAAGCGCATGTTAGCGCTTTCCACACGGTCTGTACGGCGGGTTTTACTCTTCGCTGTCGGCCGGGCGGCTCTCAACGGCTTCTTTCGACTCGGGCTGTTGGGCACCGGCTTGTTGCGTGGTCGTCTGCTCAGGTACGTGCAGGCTTGGGAAGGGGAGATTAGGAATCTCGTGCATGGTTGCGCTCCTCGCTAAGTCTGTTGATAGATCTGGTAGATCCGCGCTTTTGGAAAGCCTGCGCAGGATACAGCAGGAAAAATGACAATCAGACTTTTAATTCGAATTATTGCGACAAATGGCCGCAGGGAGGCAGGTCGCCGAAACAAATGTAGGAGCTGCCGAAGGCTGCGATCTTTTGATCCTGCTTTTAAACAAGATCAAAAGATCGCAGCCTCCGGCAGCTCCTACAGGGGTATTGCGGTACTACTTGCAGACGTTGGCTATGGCCTCGGCCAGCAGCGCCAGACGTGTCGCATCGATACCGGCCACGTTCGCCCGGCCCGAACTCACCATGTACACGCTGTGATGCTCGCGCAGTTGTTTCACTTGCTCCGGCGACAGGCCGGTGTAAGAGAACATCCCGCGCTGCACGCCAATGTGCGCAAAACGCTCGCGCAGACCGTGCGGCTCCAGCGCTTCCACCAAACCACTACGCAACTGCGCGATGCGCAAACGCATGGCTTCCACCTCGTCGGCCCAGCGGCTTTTCAGCTCCGGGTCGGCAAGGATGGTCGCGACCACGGCCGCGCCGTGATCCGGTGGCGTTGACCACAGGTTGCGGGCGATGTTGGCCAGTTGGCTGCGAATGTCGATGAGCTTGTCGGCGGTTTTCGCGCAGACGATCAGCGCACCGGTACGGTCGCGATACAGGCCGAAGTTCTTCGAGCAGGAACTGGTGATCAGCAACTCCGGCGCTTGCGCGGCGAACAAGCGGGTCGACCACGCATCCTGCTCCAGACCGTCGCCAAAGCCTTGGTAGGCAAAGTCGATCAGTGGCAGCAGGTCGCGACGGCGCACCACGTCCAGTACGCGCTGCCAGTCGTCTTGGCTCAGGTCGAACCCGGTCGGGTTGTGGCAGCACGCGTGCAGCAGCACCACATCACCTTTCGGCACTTCGTTGAGCACGGCGAGCATGGCTTCGACGTCGAGACGGTTGTCACTGCCCACGTAAGGGTAGTGACTGACCTTGACGCCAGCCGTGGCGAAAATGGTTTCGTGGATCGGCCAGGTCGGGTTGCTCAACCACACGCCTTTGCCCGGCAGGCATTGGGCGATGAAGTCGGCAGCCAGACGCAGGGCACCGGTGCCACCCGGGGTCTGGGTGGCGCCGGCACGCTGTTCGGCGATAAGTTTCGAGTCGCCACCCAGCACAAGCTCATTGATGACTTTGCCGAACAGCGGGTTGCCGTGGCCACCGATGTAGGTTTTGGTGTCCTGGCTCTCGACCAGCCGCGCTTCGGCGATTTTCACCGCTTCAGGGATGGGGGTCAGGCCTTGGGCATCCTTGTAGACGCCAACGCCGAGGTCGAATTTGCGCGGATTGGCATCCTGCGCATACGCCTCCATCAAGCCGAGGATCGGGTCGCCGGGCACCCGGCCGATGGCGTCGAAGTGCATTACTTGCGTCCTTCTGCGGTCTTGGCCACTTCGTCAGTGCGCGCGGCCATGATGAAGTCGTTGCGGTGCAAGCCTTTGATCGAGTGGCTCCACCAGGTCACAGTCACTTTGCCCCACTCGGTCAGCAGACCCGGGTGGTGACCTTCGGCCTCGGAGATTTCGCCGACGGCGTTGGTGAACGCCAGCGCGTGCTTGAAATTCTTGAACAGGAAGACTTTTTCCAGCTGCATGATGCTGTCGCGAACTTCGATGTTCCAATCTGGGATCTGCTTGATCAGGATCGGCAGTTCTTCGTCGCTGACTTGTGGCGCATCGGCGCGGCAGGCTTCGCAGTGGGCTTGGTTCAAAGTTGACATGGTGTATTCCTGAATTCGATTCTTGTTGGAAATTACTATCTTTGCGCGCAAGTCGCGAGCGGGTTCTGCTCAGGCCGCTTTCGGCTTCGGCGGAAATTTCGGTGCGTGCAATCCCATCTGCATGCCTTGCTTGACCATGGCCATGATGTCTTCATGGGCCACGTCGAACAGACGCTTGAGGTTCGGCAGGACAAAGTACAGTGGTTGCAGGATGTCTATGCGATAAGGCGTGCGCATGGCTTCCAGCGGATCGAAGGTCTGATGCTCGGGCTCGTCCGACAGCGAGTAAACAGTTTCTTTCGGTGAGGAGAGGATGCCCCCGCCGTAGATGCGTTTGCCTTGCGGGGTGTCGACCAGCCCGAATTCGATGGTCATCCAGTACAGGCGCGCGAGATACACGCGCTCTTCCTTGGTGGCTTGCAGGCCGAGCTTGCCGTAGGTGTGGGTGAATTCGGCAAACCACGGGTTGGTCAGCAGCGGGCAGTGACCAAAGATCTCGTGGAAAATGTCCGGCTCTTGCAGGTAGTCCAGCTCTTCGCGGGTGCGAATAAAGGTGGCCACGGGAAATTGCTTGCTGGCGAGCAATTCAAAGAAGGTCTGGAACGGAATCAGTGCCGGAACGCGCGCGACCTGCCAACCGGTGGTCTCGCCGAGCACCTTGTTGATCTCGCCCAGTTGCGGGATGCGGTCGTGGGGCAGACCGAGTTTTTCGATACCGTCCAGGTATTCCTGGCACGCACGACCTTCGATCACTTTCAGTTGGCGAGTGATCAGCGTGTTCCACACCGCATGTTCTTCGGCGGGGTAGTCGATAAAACCTTGCGCATCGGGCTCGCGGGCCACGTATTGCGTCTGCTTCATACTGCTCTCCTGCTAGGGGAATTCGTTCTTGTTATGTCCAGCGATGGACTCAGAATTACCCGAGAGCGCGTTGATGTGCAGCAGGTTGAATCGCCTTCGCGTAGGAATTTTCCCTTTAATTCGTAAAATAATCGTTACGCTTTGGCGGATATCTCGCGTTTGCAGTGATTTGCAGGTTTGAAAAGGGTCATTGCTGTCACATAATCTTGACAACTATCTGCGCGCCTCGGCAGAAAATACCCCCTGTGGGAGCGAGCCTGCTCGCGAATACGGTCTGTCTGACAGATCACATGCTGAATGTGACGCCGCCTTCGCGAGCAGGCTCGCTCCCACAGGGTCTGTGTTCAACCTTTTTACTGGTTTGTCGGGTCATTTATATGCGTATCAAAGTCCACTGCCAAAACCGCATCGGCATCCTGCGCGACATTCTCAACCTGTTGGTGGCGTACGGGATCAACGTCGCGCGCGGCGAGGTTGGTGGTGAGCATGGCAACGCGATCTATCTGCATTGCCCGAACCTGATCAACATCCAGTTCCAGGCGTTGCGCCCGAAGTTCGAAGCGATTGCCGGGGTGTTCGGCGTCAAGCGGGTAGGGCTGATGCCCAGCGAGCGGCGGCACATGGAGTTGAACGCACTGCTCGGTGCGCTGGAATTTCCGGTGTTGTCGATCGATATGGGTGGCTCGATTGTCGCCGCCAACCGCGCGGCGGCGCAGTTGCTCGGCGTGCGCGTCGACGAGGTGCCGGGGATTCCGCTGTCCCGCTACGCCGAAGATTTCGACCTGCCGGAACTGGTGCGCGCCAATAAATCGCGAATCAACGGCATGCGGGTCAAGGTCAAGGGCGACGTTTTTCTCGCCGACATCGCCCCGCTGCAATCGGAGCACGACGACAGCGAAGCGATGGCCGGTGCGGTGCTGACCTTGCATCGCGCCGACCGTGTCGGCGAGCGCATCTATAACGTGCGCAAGCAGGAGTTGCGCGGTTTCGACAGCATCTTCCAAAGCTCGAAAGTCATGGCGGCGGTGGTGCGCGAAGCGCGTCGCATGGCGCCCCTTGATGCACCTCTATTGATAGAAGGCGAAACCGGCACCGGCAAGGAGTTGCTGGCACGCGCCTGTCACCTCGCCAGTCCGCGCGGACAATCGCCGCTGATGGCGCTCAACTGCGCCGGCCTGCCGGAGTCGATGGCCGAGACCGAGCTGTTCGGCTATGGCCCCGGTGCTTTCGAAGGCGCACGCGCTGAAGGCAAGCTCGGTCTGCTGGAGTTGACAGCGGGCGGCACGCTGTTTCTCGATGGTGTCGGCGAAATGAGCCCGCGCTTGCAGGTGAAATTGCTGCGCTTCTTACAGGACGGCTGTTTCCGTCGCGTCGGCAGCGATGAAGAGGTTTATCTGGATGTGCGGGTGATCTGCGCAACACAGGTGGACTTGTCCGAGTTGTGCGCTCGCGGCGAGTTTCGTCAGGATTTGTACCACCGCTTGAACGTGCTTTCGCTGCACATTCCGCCGCTGCGCGAATGCCTCGACGGATTGACGCCATTGGTGGAGCACTTCCTCGATCAGGCCAGTCGGCAGATCGGCTGCTCGCTACCAAAACTGGCGCCGACGGCCATGGATCGGCTCAGTCATTATCACTGGCCGGGCAATGTGCGGCAGTTAGAGAATGTGCTGTTTCAGGCGGTGTCGCTGTGTGATGGCGGCACGGTCAAGGCCGAGCATATTCGCCTGCCGGATTATGGCGTGCGTCAGCCGCTTGGCGATTTTTCCCTTGAAGGTGGGCTGGACGAGATCGTCGGGCGGTTTGAGAAGGCCGTGCTGGAACGTCTGTATTCCGAGCACCCGAGCAGTCGGCAACTGGGTAAGCGCCTTGGCGTTTCGCATACCACCATTGCCAATAAGTTGCGTGAGTATGAGGTGGGCAAAGAGCCTGAAGCCTAAGATCAAAAGATCGTCCGAACGCGGCCCGAATCTTCGGCAGCTTCTACAGTTGGAATGCGGATTCCTGTAGGAGCTGCGGCACGCTGCGATCTTTTGGTCCATTGCCGCGAAGCGGCATAACACCGCCGGTTTTTCGACTTCGATACATTTCCCAATTCCCCGCAATACCCCTCAAGTCCTTTGTTTGCCGGGCCTCAAGCCGCCAGAAAAAAGTTGGTCTGCAAATTGCTTATGGCTCAGCAGTACAGCGGTGGGCGGCAAACGTCCGGCATGCAGAGGAAAGAGTGTGGACAAGTACCTTTATGTGGCAATGACCGGCGCCAGCCAGAACGCACTGGCGCAGAAGGCTCATGCCAACAACCTGGCGAACATCTCCACCAACGGTTTTCAGCGCGACCTGGAGCAGGCGCGTTCGATGCCGGTGTTCGGTGACAGCTTTCCGGCGCGCGCGTTTGCCCTGAGCGAACGGCCCGCCACTGATTTCACGCCAGGCTCGCTGGTGCAGACCGGCCGTGACCTCGACGTCGCCGTGACCGGCAATGGCTGGATCGCCGTGCAGAATCCCAACGGCGGCGAAAGCTACGTGCGCACCGGCAGCCTGAATGTCGACGCCCTCGGCGTCCTGCGTGCCGGCAACGGCATGCCGGTGATGGGCAATGGCGGTCCGATCGCCGTGCCGCCCGAGCAGCAGATTGAAGTCGGCGAAGACGGCACCATCAGTATTCGTGCGATGGGCGAAGGCCCGCGCGTCATGGCGGAAGTCGACCGGATCAAACTGGTCAACCCGGACATCAAGAACATGAACAAGGGCCTCGACGGCTCGATCTACACCAAGGACGGCCAGCCTGCGCCGATCGATGCCAACGTCAAACTGGTGTCGGGTTTCCTGGAGTCGAGCAACGTCAATGCCGTGGAAGAAATGACTTCGGTGCTGGCCCTGGCCAAGCAGTTCGAGTTGCACGTCA